>DATJFP010000028.1 GCA_035495615.1 Verrucomicrobiia bacterium
TTTATTCTCTTCAGGATAAAGGAATGCGAATTCCATTTTGGCCAGCGCCACTTCCAGCATGAGCGGATAACGCCGGTACAATTCTTCCTGCCCCAAGCGCTCCTTCGCCGCGGCAAGAACCCCGTCCAGGAAAGCCGGGCGAGCGGGTTTTGTTTCATCGGCGCGCAATTCCGTGCGGCCGGCCAATTCCAGGCCGCCCTGTTTTTTGAAAGCGGCGCTTTGTTCCGCTTCTCGGAGCAAGCGGCCGGCCGCGGCCGCATCAAGGCCGGTTTCGCCCGCGACAAGCGACCGCACGGCATTGGCGATGACGTGCGCATACAAATCGCCTATTCCCGGATACCACGCGCGCAGCGCGCTGACGCGGTTCAGGCCCGTGGGGCTGTCCACCATGGAAAGGCGGGTCTGCGTGTCCGCCGTGAGCGTCATGATTTTTTCGTAAGAGGCGGCCCGGTCGAGCCTGGCCATGTGGGGAGACACCGAAACAAAGGAGAGGCCTTTTTCGCGGCAAAGCCGTTCCAGGCCCGCGGCGTGGAAGCCGCCTGTAATCAGGACCGCGGCCTGCAGGTGCGCCTCTTTCATTTTCCGCGTCATGTTTTCGTAAATCACGCGGTCGCGGCGCGCCGCGCCTTCGTAAAAACGGAAAGCTTTTTCGTAAAGCATTTGCAGCTGGGCCCGCTCTTCCGGTTCCGCGCCGGCTTCACCGGCCGCGAACAGCGTCTGGGGCCGCAGGGCCGAGGAACGCGCACGCAGGTCTTCGAATTCTCCGGCATCGAGCTCCAGCATCAGGAGCTTGCGCACCCGCGCGCCGTCGCGGTAAATCCGGAGAAATTCCTGCTCTTCTTTTCCGGCCGCGAGCGAGTCGAAAACTTTTTTCTCGAGCCTTTCGATTTCGGAAACAAAATCCGCGGCTTCGATCTCGCCGCGCAGGATCACAAGGCCCCAGAAGCGGGCAAGGTCCGGATAATCCGCGAAGCGGAATCCCTTGGCGCGCGTCCGGTCCTGGAACTTTTCGAGTTCGAGGCGGACAGCCGTTGACGGTTCGGCGTCTTTCTTTCCCGGCCCGAGGCTTTCGATCAGGGCTATTTCGGAAGCCGGAAGTTTTTTCCCGCGCATCCAGGCCAGCAGCTTTTCCTGGTCCGCGGCGGCCTTGGCTGCGTCGGTTTCTTTTTCCAGCGTCTCGATCCTGAAAATCCGGTAGACCTGCGGCCATTCGAGCTGCGTCAGCGGGTCCTGGAAATCAAGGCCGAGCTGGCCGGAAGCGGCCTGGCGCAGGACGCGAAGCCGTCCGGTGAAGTCCGAGGCGTGATCCTCGAAGAAAATCCACTGGCGGAAAAAATCGTAGAGCTTCGGGTTCAAAATCTTGGAGCTGCGCGTCAGGAGACGGGACTGAATGAGGGCGAATATCTTTTCCACGGTTTCTTTTTCGAGGGCGACAGCGCGGTAATCCTCGAGGTTCTGGCGGTAGAGCGCGGGGTCTTCGACGGGATAGGCACGGATCCGGGAAAATCTTTTTCCGTAATGCGTCTGCTCCAGCAGGAATTTTTCCACGCCGCCGATCAGGCCCTGGCCTTCGAGAAGCGCGGCCAGTTTCCGGTTCCGGTCTTCGCTTTGAAAAAATGAAACAAGCGACGGGTCCAGCTCCTCGATCGCGCCTTCGGTGAAGACGGCCTGCAGGCCGTACGTGTCGGACAGATGCTCGAGGATTTTCCGGATGCTTTCCTGCGCGTCGGGGCTCGAATGCGCGTCCTGGATATGGATGATGGTGGTCGGGCCCGCTTCGGAAACCGAGCCGATGCTGCCCAGCGGCGCGGGAATGTCGAGCCGGGACGCGAGTCCGCTAAAGCGGGCCTCCGAGACGCTTTCCTTAATAAGGCGCAGCGGCAGAGGAGAGGTCTGAGACCAAACCTGGGAAGGAAGAAAGCAAATCAGCAGGAAAACGGAAACGGTTTTTTGAAATCGGCGCATGCAGACTTTCCGGGCCCGGCAAGTTCGAAATGCCGGTGGTTTTTCCGGCATCTCCCGAGTGGGAAAAAAATTCCCTTGGCTCAGTTTTTTAAATTTCTTATTAACCGGGCGAGGCAAAACACATTAAGCACTATCCCGAGACAAATTTCCTTTAAACAGACACCGGGACAGGCTCTAAATCTACAGGGTTTTTTTTCCGTTTCAACCGCGACTCGGGCCCATGAAAAGCCGAATCCCCTGTTGTTCGGGAATCCTCGAACAAACTATGTTCTGTTAAGAGCCATTAACCAAAATCGAGGGATGGCGCAGGATGTTCTAAGGTGATCAAAGGCGTTATCGCGGCCCGAGACTTTTCTTCCCACATTCCGCACATTTTTGTATAATCGCCGCCCTGCCGGGAAACCCGCGCTAAACAAGGAGAAAAAAATGGCCACGCTTATTCTGCTCCGTCACGGAGAGTCGCAATGGAATCTGGAAAACCGTTTCACCGGATGGGTGGACGTGGAACTTTCCGAAAAGGGAAAAAAGGAAGCGGAAGCGGCCGGAAAAAAACTGAAGGATATCCGCATCGACAAGGTCTACACGTCGGTGCTCAAGCGCGCCATGAACACCGCGCAGATCGCGCTCGACACCGCGGGCAAGAAAAACCTTCCGGTCGAACGCGACAAGGCCCTGAACGAACGCCATTACGGCGCGCTGCAGGGCTTGAATAAAGCCGAGACCGCGAAGAAATACGGCGACGAGCAGGTCCACATCTGGCGCCGCAGCTACGACATCCCGCCCCCGGCGGACAAGACCGACATGAATCCCGAAGGCATCGGCGAGAGCCTGAAAGACACGGCCGCGCGAACGCTGCCCTACTTCGACACGAAGATCATGAAGGATTTGAAGGACGGCAAGAACGTGCTGGTGGCCGCGCACGGCAATAGCCTTCGCGCGATCGTGATGCACCTCGAAAAACTCACCAAGGAACAAGTCCTCGAGCTCAACCTCGCGACCGGCATTCCGATCGTCTATGAGATCGATCGAAACGGAAGCGTGACCTCGAAGAAAATTCTCGCTTAAAAGGCCGGGGTAACGGTATCGGGGACAAGCCTGAAGGCATGTCCCCGGAGGAAGGGCGCCTAAGCCTCGATTCCCATGCGGCTGAGAGTCTGGGCCGTGATGAGGGTCCAGATGCCGCGCAGCTTCGGGATGTCGCGGAACACGACGTGATTGAGGTTTAAGTCGTAGCTTTTCTGCAGGGGATTCTCACCGGTAAGATCCGTGTACGTGGCGCGGCCGACGCTCAGCACGAACTGCTGCACCCCAAGCTGAGGCATCCACGCGGGTTCCTCTTCCGCTTCCACATTGCCGGGAGGCAGAGCCGGTCTCAGGAGCTTCACGCCGCGCAAATTAAGACCATGGTCCGGCGCGCGCAGCACGCGGATCTCCGCGATGTTCATGTCGAGCGTTTCCAAAACCACCCGCCCCTTCAGGAGCTCCGCGGGGTTCCAATCGATGAACATCTTCGGAATGATCATCATGGTCCCGTCCGGAAACACCATCGGGTTCTTCACCGCCACGTTCGAGAACTTGGCCTGGGAGTTGATGAAGTCCACCCTCACGTGCTCCACGCTGACCTGCGTGCCCAGCTCATGCTGCAGGTAAGCGGACAAAAGCCATTTCGCGCCCACAGTCCTGAAGAACATGCCCAGCAGCGCGAGCAAGACTCCCAGCTTGATCAGACTCCACAGAAACCGCATTCTTCCTCCTTGAAAACTTCTTGCATCCCGGAAAAACGCATTCTATAAGGAAGACATGGAGACCGCAAGCCTCGCACTCCCGGACAAGAGCCTGCTGAAACGGCACTTGGAGCGCGTCGCCGTCCCGCGCGACGTGTTCCAGAATCCGGACGGCCTTGCCGCAGTGCGCGATTACGTGGAAAGCGAGCTGGCTCAGCTGGGCTACCGCGTGACGCGGGACCCCTTTGACCTGAACGGCGCGCCCGCGCAGAACCTGATCGCGCGCAAGGCCGCTTCGCGCGAAGGCGCGTACTTCATGATCGGCGCGCACTTCGACGCCGTGCCCGGCACGCCGGGCGCGGATGACAACGCGAGCGGCGTGGCCGCGATGCTGGAAGCCGCGCGCATTCTGGCGCCGCACAAGGCCTCGGACAAAATCGATTTCGTGGCCTTCGACGGCGAAGAGTACGGCATGGCCGGCAGCGAGCACCTGTCGCGCGCGCTGAAAGTTCAGGGCGCGGCGCTCGGCGGCATGATCTCTCTCGAGATGGTCGGCTACACGAGCAGCGCGCCCGGCTCCCAGAAAATCCCGGCGATTCTCAAACCGTTTTATCCGGACACGGGAAATTTTCTCGCGCTGGTCGGCGATCTCGGTTCGATTCCGCTGCTCGCGAAAGCAAAAACCGCCTTCCGCGCCACGCCGCTCGGAAAATCCGGCGCGCGTGCGCTCGTCCTTCCCGCCAAAGGATGGGTTTTTCCCGCATGCCGGCTCTCCGACCACTCGCCTTTCTGGGACCGCGGCTATCCCGCGCTTCTTGTCACCGACACTTCTTTTTTTCGCAATCCGCATTATCATCTTCCCGCGGATAACATCGCGACGCTCGACTTGGATTTCATGGCCTCCGCCGCGGAGGGCGCGGCGCGCCTCGCTCTTGCCGTAGTTGATTCATTTTAAAGCACTTAGCGCGCCAAATTCGGGGTTGACAATTCCGTGACCTTCCTCGATAATATCCCACTTCATTTTTCTAAGTGTTTGCCCTTGTTGAGGTTCTGTGTTTCTCACCCGGCCTCGACCGGTAAAACGCGAGAATTCTGTTGGCTGACAAAAAAGAAGATCCATACAAGTCTCTATGGATGCTGGGACTGGCGCTTACGCTTCCCATGATTCTTGTCAGCGGCCCTATCGCCGGCTATTGCATCGGCGTCTGGTTGATCCAGCAATTTCACGGGCCTTCATTCCTGGTTCCTTTATTGATGGGGCTGGGGCTCCTGGGTTCGGGGCTTCAAAGTTACCGCCTGATCCGGAGACTCGCCCAAAACCAAAAGAATTAAAACTCTGACGGTTCGCAGATGAACGAGCACGACATCGGACACGCCATTCAAGAAGCGGGACATCACGCCGCCGGCGCCGCGCATGCCGTTGCGCACGAAGCTCACGAGCTTCCGAACTTCATCACCATCCTTCACAACATGTACCCCGAAGCCGGCTGGGTGGAATTCCTGGAGAAATGGGAGAACGTTATTTTCTCCCTGATGGCCGTGGCGATCATCAGCACGACCGCGATCCTGGCGGCCCGGCGCAGCAAGCTCGTCCCGGATTCGCTGCAGAATTTCTGGGAAGCTGTCGTCGAAGGCATCAACGGCTTTGCCTGCGGCATCCTGGGCCCCGAAGGCCCCAAGCACGTCCCCTTTCTCGGCACGATCTTCCTCTATATTCTCCTGATGAACTGGAGCGGCCTCATCCCGCTCTTCAAGGCGCCGACGTCCGCGTGGAGCACGACGCTCGCGGTCGGCATTTCGACCATGGTCTACGTGCAGATCACCGGCATCCGCGAGCAGGGCCTTGCCAACTACATCAAGCACCTCGCGGGAAATCCTCAGAATATTTTCGGGATTATCCTGATTCCTCTCATGTTCGTGCTGAATATTATCCTGGAGCTTGCGGCCGTTCCGTTCAGCCTGTCGCTGCGCCTTTTCGCCAACATCTCGAGCGAAGACCGGCTCCTTTTCAAATTCGCCGAACTGAACGTGATGTTCAAATATCTCCCCTTTTTCTTTCAATTGTTCGCGAATGTCCTCTCCATCATTTTCAGCATGGTCCAGGCGTTCGTGTTCATGCTGTTGTCGACGGTTTACATTTCACTCGTACTGCCTCATGAAGAACACGGGCATGACGAACATGAGGGGCAGGCCGCCTCTCATGCTCATGCCCATTAACTTAATAAAATAAGGAGCTTTACTCATGGAACCCAATACCGCTTTAGCATTCGCCCTCCCCATCAGCTTGGCGCTCACCGCCATGGCCGGCGCTTTCGGCCTCGGCAAGGCCGTGTCCGGCGCGATGGATGCTACGGCCCGCCAGCCCGAAGCTTCGACGAAGATTCTCGTCAACATGATGGCCGGCTGCGCCCTCATCGAAGCCTTGACGCTGTATGCTCTCGTTTTCGGCTTTTCGCTCATGGGCAAGATCTAAGACCGGGCTGATATGGAATTCTTCAAATCCAACATCATTCCGGGCGAAGTCTTTGTTCAGCTGCTCGCTTTCGTCCTCGTCTTCCTGGCGCTGAAAAAGCTGGCGTGGAAGCCCGTCCTGGGCTCCCTCGAAGCGCGCCGCGAAAAGATCCGCAAGGATTTCGAGGCGATCGAAGCCGCGAAGAAAGAAATCGAAGGCCTGAAGGCGCAGTACGCCGCGCTCCTCCAGAAGATCGAGGACGAGGCGCGCGCCAAGGTGCAGGAAGCCGTAGATGAAGGCCGCCGCATCGGCCGCGAGATCCAGGAAAAGGCCCGCGCCGAATCCCAGGCCACGTTCGACAAGGCCAAGGAAAACCTGGCCCTCGAAGCCGCGAAGACGAGGCTTGTCCTGCGGCAGG
The DNA here is from genome assembly GCA_035495615.1 of Verrucomicrobiia bacterium. NCBI lineage: Bacteria > Pseudomonadati > Verrucomicrobiota > Verrucomicrobiia > Verrucomicrobiia bacterium. Next base: position 6,560 of record DATJFP010000028.1, read on the forward strand.
AAATCGCGGACCTGGCCATGGACGTGTCCGAGCGCATCCTGAAGGAAAAGCTCTCGACCGACAAGGCGCAGAACGCGAAGATCCTTGAAATCATCGAGGAGCTCGAGAAGACGTTATGATCGATCACCGGGCGGTGAGCCGTTACGCGCGCGCGCTTTTGGGACTGGCGGAGGAAACGGGCCAATGGGAAGCCATTGACTCGGGCCTCACCGCCGTGCGCCAGCTTTTGGAAAAGCATCCGGAAATCACGCACCTGGTCATGAATTCCACGATCGGGAAAGCCGAGAAGGAAGATTTTCTCGACAAGGTCCTCCCCGCGTCGACGCCGAGGCTCATCGCGGATTTCCTGAAGCTTATCGTGGCCAAGGGCCGGTTCCACGCGTTCCGGTTCATCCAGGAAGAGTTCCACCGCCTTTCGGAAGAAAAGCGCGGCATCCGGGAAGTGACCGCGGTGTCGGCCGTGCCGCTGCCGCCCGAAGCCGTGACGCGGCTTACGGCGCTGCTCAAGAAGAAGTTCAAGTCCGAGATCCGGCTGATCACGGAAACCGACCCCCGCATGATCGGCGGGCTGGTCGTACGCTTCGGCGGCAAAGAAATCGACGCCAGTTACCGGAGCCGTCTTCACGAATTGAAACAGAATTTAAAGTCCCAATAATCTCGCCCCCCGGGGAAAGGGAACATCATGTTGAAACCTGAAGAAGTGGTGCAGGCAATCCAGACGGAAATCAAAAAATACGAGACCAAGCTCCGTATGGAGTCCGTGGGCTACGTCCTGCAGGTCGGCGACGGCATCGCGCGCGTCTACGGCTTGGAAGAGGTCATGGCCGGCGAACTGGTCACGTTCGAAGACAAGACCATGGGCCTCGCGCTGAACCTCGAGCCGGAAAACGTCGGCGTCGTGATTCTCGGGTCGGACAAGAACATCAAGGAAGGCGAACAGGTCAAACGCACGGGCCGCATCGCGGAAGTTCCCGTAGGCAACGCGCTTCTCGGCCGCGTCGTGAACCCGCTCGGCGAGCCCATGGACGGCAAAGGCCCCATTGCTTCCGATAAGCGCCGCCCGCTCGAAACCCTTCCCCCTTCCGTCATCAAACGCCAGCCCGTGAAAGAGCCTCTGCAGACCGGCATCAAGGCCATCGACGCCATGATCCCGATCGGCCGCGGCCAGCGCGAACTCATCATCGGCGACCGCCAGACCGGCAAGACCGCCATTCTTCTGGACACGATCATCAACCAGAAGGGCACGGGCGTGAAATGCATTTACGTGGCCATCGGACAGAAGCTTTCCTCCGTCGTGGCCATTGCGCAGATGCTTGAAAAGTACGGCGCCATGGAATACACGACGATCGTTTCCGCGTCGTCGGATGATCCGGCGCCGCTGCAGTACCTCGCGCCTTACGCGGGCTGCGCCATCGGCGAAGAATACCTGAACACAGGCCAGCACGCGCTTGTGGTTTACGACGACCTTTCCAAGCACGCGGTCGCTTACCGCGAGCTGTCGCTTCTTTTGCAGCGTCCTCCCGGCCGCGAAGCTTATCCGGGCGACGTCTTTTATCTTCACTCGCGTCTTCTGGAACGCGCGGCGAAACTGCGCGACGATCTCGGCGGCGGTTCTCTTACCGCGCTGCCCGTCATCGAAACCCAGATGGGCGACGTGTCGGCTTACATTCCGACCAACGTCATCTCCATCACCGACGGCCAGATCTACCTGGAAAGCGACCTCTTCTACGCAGGCGTGCGTCCTGCCGTGAACGTCGGCCTTTCCGTTTCGCGCGTCGGCGGCAACGCCCAGACCAAAGCCATGAAGCAGGTGGCCGGCCAGCTGCGCCTCGCCCTTGCGCAGTACCGCGAGCTCGCGGCCTTTGCCCAGCTGTCGACCGATCTCGACAAGGCGACCAAAGACCAGCTCACCCGCGGCGAACGCATGGTGGAAATTTTGAAGCAGGACATCCTCCAGCCGATCCCGTTCGAGCGCCAGGTCATCGTGATCATGGCCGGCAACGAAGGGCTTCTCGACAGCGTTCCGCTCAACCGCGTGGCGGCCTTCGAAAAGGGCCTGCTGGAATTCATGGACAAGAATTATCACGACGTCCTCCACGAGATCCGCGAGAAAAAGGCGATCTCCGACCCCGTGAAAAAGAACCTGCTCGCGGGCATCCAGAAGTTCAAGGACCAGTTCAAATAAATGTCCGGACAATTACGCGAACTCAAAAACCGCATCCGCAGCGTGGAAAACACGAAGAAGATCACGCGCGCCATGGAAATGGTGGCCGCGGCGAAACTTCGCCGTTTTCAGACGCTGATGGTGAACGCGCGGCCTTACACCGAAGGCATCGAGAGCCTGGTTCGGCGCCTGTTCGACGCGCAGAAGACGGCCCAGCAAAAGGGCAAGAAAAAGGCGGCCGAGTTCACACATCCGTTTTTCGAAAAGCGCGAGGAAAAGAAAATCGCGCTGCTCGTCATGACGTCCGACACCGGACTTTGCGGTTCGTACAACACGGACCTGGTAAACCTGGCGAAGAAGTTCATCGGCGAGCGCAAGGTCACGGGCCAGCCGCTTCTGGTCGGCATCGGCAAATCCGGCATCACGGGTCTGCAGCGGGCGGGTTTTAAGTTCGAGCGCACTTACACGGACGTGCGTGCCAGCCGCGTCGAGGAAATCCTGAAGGATTTCAAACAATATCTCGAAGAGATCTATTCGCAGGGCAAGGTGGATGCGATTTATGTGGTCTACAGCCACTTTCTGACGCTTTCCCAGTTTCACGGCGTGGCGGAAAAGCTGCTGCCGCTGGAAGCGCCCACCCAAAAGGAAGGCCAGAAGCCCGCGGCGTCTTCCGTGGAATATATTTTTGAGCCGAGCCGCGAGGCGATCCTGGGGCAGCTTATCCCCCAGTATTTCGAAGCCAAGACGCGCATGATGTTTTTGGAAAGCATGGTCTCGGAGCAGATCGCGCGCATGAACGCCATGCATCAGGCTACGGATAACGCGAAAGAAATGATCGAAAGCCTTGTTTTGCAGCGCAACAAAGCTCGCCAGGCCTCGATCACCAAAGAAATCATCGAAATCGTATCAGGGTCTCGGGCCCTGAAAATTAAATAAGGCCCCCCATCCGGCCTTAGTGCTTTTTTAAATGGAGGTTTTATGGCCGTAGGAAAAGTCGTTCAAGTCATGGGTCCCAGCGTGGACGTTCAGTTCGAAACCGAAGACCTGCCCGCGATTCTCAACGCGCTCGAGATCGACAGGCCCGACCAGAAGTCGCGCCTTGTCCTCGAAGTGGCGCAGCACACGGGCGACAACACGGTCCGGTGCATCGCTCTCGCTTCCACCGAAGGCCTGGTGCGCGGCATGGCCGCCAAAGACACGGGCGCTCCGATCTCCGTTCCCGTGGGCGACCAGACGCTCGGCCGCATCTTCAACCTGCTGGGTGACCCCATCGACGAAAAGGGCGACGTGAAGGACAAGAACAAGAAATACCCGATTCACCGCCCCGCGCCTTCTTATGAAGAGCTGCTTCCGGTTTCCTCTGTGCTCGAAACCGGCATCAAAGTCGTCGACCTCCTGTGCCCTTACCCCAAAGGCGGCAAAGTCGGCCTGTTCGGCGGCGCCGGCGTGGGCAAGACCGTCATCGTGCAGGAACTCATCCACAACATCGCCACGCAGCACGGCGGCGTCTCGGTTTTCTGCGGCGTGGGCGAACGCACCCGCGAAGGCAACGACCTTTATCTCGAACTCACGGAATCCGGCGTCATTAAAAAGACCGCCATGGTGTTCGGCCAGATGAACGAGCCTCCCGGCGCGCGCCTTCGCGTCGCTCTTACCGGCCTTTCCATGGCCGAATATTTCCGTAACGAAGCGCACCAGGACGTCCTGCTCTTCGTGGACAACATTTTCCGTTTCACGCAGGCAGGCTCCGAAGTGTCGGCCCTTCTCGGCCGCATGCCTTCGGCCGTCGGTTACCAGCCGAACCTCTCGACCGAGATGGCCACGCTGCAGGAACGCATCGCGTCCACGCGCTCGGGTTCCATTACTTCGGTGCAGGCCATTTACGTGCCCGCCGACGACTTGACCGACCCGGCCCCGGCCACCGCGTTCTCGCACCTGGACGGCGTCACCGTGCTTTCGCGCCAGATCGCCGAACTCGGCATTTATCCGGCCGTGGACCCGCTCGGCTCGACGTCCCGCATGCTCGACCCGCGCATCGTCGGCGAAGAACATTACAAGGTCACCCGCGAAATCCAGAGGATCCTGCAGCGTTACAAGGACCTGCGCGACATCATCGCGATTCTGGGCATCAACGAACTTTCGCAGGAAGACAAAGACACGGTCATGCGCGCGCGCAAGCTGGAGCGCTTCCTGTCGCAGCCGTTCTCCGTGGCCGAGGCGTTTACCGGCCGCAAAGGAAAATATGTGCCCTTGAAAGACACGATCCAGAGTTTCAAGCGGATCGTGGCCGGGGAATTCGACCATGTGCCCGAGCAGGCCTTCTATATGTGCGGCAGCATCGAAGACGTGATCGAAAATTACGAGAAATCGAAAAATTCTTAAAAAAGCGGTATACTAGGGCTTTTTAAAATCCGCCTCCTCTTCCCCAGGGGAATGCGGTTAACTTTTTGGAACAACCATGCCGGCTCCAAGCTATCATCTGCAGGTCGTGACGCCGCAAGGACGCGCCTTCGAAGGCGATGTGGTCCATGCGCGCGTGCCCGTGCCCGACGGAAGCGTCGGCGTCCTGGCCAATCACGCGCCTTACATCACGTCCTCCCTGGGCGGAACGCTCGAAGTCCGGGGCAAAGACGGGCGGGAAGACAAATTCGCGGTCGGGCCCGGCTTTTTCGAAGTCCTCCGCAACCAGGCCATCTTCCTAACGCAATCGTTCAACGCCGGGACGGCATCCTGACCTTATGGAAGCCTTCCTTTTTTACTTTTTCTCGGCGGTGGCCATTTTAAGCGCACTCTGCGTCGTCTTCTGTCCGAAGCCCACGCGCGCCCTTCTCTCGCTCATCATCACGATGGCCGGGCTCTCCGTGATTTACCTGATCCTGGGCGCGCATTTCATCGCCATCTCGCAGATCATCGTGTATGCCGGCGCCGTGCTGGTCCTTTTTCTCTTCGTCATCATGCTCCAGGGCATCGGCGCCGAGGACCTTCCTCTCCTCAAGCGCTTTCATCCGGTTTTCCTGCCGCTGGCCGGCGTCGGGACTGCCTGCCTTTTCACGTTCCTGTTCCTGGTCCTCAAGCGCACGCCGTTTCCGGCCGCGCTGGGCGTCAACGGCACGATCCAGGCCGTGGGCCATTCGCTTTTTACGCAGTTCCTGCTGCCGTTCGAGCTGACCTCGGTGCTTCTGCTGCTGGGCGTGTTCGCGGCCATCGCGCTGGGAAAGCAGGAGGAAGCATGATCCCGATCACGCATTACCTCGCGCTGAGCGCCATCCTTTTTTGCATCGGCCTCCTGGGCATCCTGATCCGCAGGAACCTTCTGCTCATCCTTCTCTCGATTGAAATCATGCTGAACGCCGCGAACCTGAATTTCGTGGCCGGCGCCGCCCTTCACGGCAGCGTGTCGGGGCAGGTCATTTCGTTTTTCGTCATGGTCGTCGCGGCCGCGGAAGTCACGATCGGACTCTCGATCGCGGTCCTGCTCTTCAGAAGGCAGGATTCCGTGGACACGCGGGAAATTACATTCTTAAAAGGTTAATCCCCTTTTCCGGGGAAGAAAGACAGGAATGCTGACTGTTGCTTGGACTTTATTCTGGCTTCCGTTCCTGACGGCTGCCGGCATCACGGCTTTTCTCCTCAACAAGCCGAAGGCTGCCGCCCGCCTGGCCACGTGCATCATGGCGGCGTGTTTCGTTCTGGCGGCTTCGCTCGCTCTCCGGGCCGGAGGCCTTCACGGTGAGGCGCTCGAGTCCTCGCTTCCCTGGATCAAGCTGGCCGGCCTTACGGTCGAATTCGGGATTTACCTGAACGGCCTGACGATGCTCATGCTGCTCATCGTCACCGGCATCGGCACGCTGGTCTTCCTCTTTTCGATGTCCTACATGGAACACGACAAAAGCGTGAGCCGCTACTTCGCCTCGCTCTCTCTCTTTGCGTTCTCCATGCTCGGGATCGTGCTCTCGAACAACTTTATCCAGATCTTCATCTTCTGGGAGCTGGTCGGCCTCAGCTCTTATCTTCTGATCGGGTTCTGGTACGAGAAGCCCGAAGCCAGCACGGCCGGCAAAAAAGCCTTTCTCACGACCCGCGTCGGCGACGTCGGCATGATGATCGGTATCCTGTCGCTCTTCGGATTTTTCTCGAAGGCCGGCATGCCCACGTTCAACTTCGCCCTGATCCACCAGCACCTCGAAGCGGTTTCCGTTCCCTCGGGCTGGATGACGTTCATCTGCATCGGCGTTTTCCTCGGCGCGGTCGGCAAGTCTGCCCAGGTTCCGTTGCACGTCTGGCTGCCGGACGCCATGGAAGGCCCCACGCCGGTCAGCGCGCTGATCCACGCCGCGACCATGGTGGCCGCGGGTATTTTTCTCGTGGTCCGCGTCTTCTTTATTTTCGAAATGTCCCCGACGGCGCTGCTGGTCATCGCCTGGACGGGCGGCATCACGTCCATCCTCGCGGCCACGATCGCCCTTGTGCAGAACGACATCAAGAAAGTCCTCGCCTATTCCACGCTTTCCCAGCTCGGCTACATGGTCATGGCGCTCGGGCTCGGAAGCCCGGAAGCCGGCATGTTCCACCTGACCACGCACGCGTTTTTTAAGGCGCTGCTGTTCCTCGGCGCGGGTTCCCTCATCCACTCCATGCACACGCAGGACGTCTGGGAAATGGGTGAGCGGGTGCGCGGCGAAGGCGGCCGCTTCCATCTTTTCAAGGCCATGCCGGTCACGGCGTTCACATTCCTGATCGGCACGCTCGCGCTGATGGGTGTTCCGCCGCTCAGCGGCTTTTTCAGCAAGGAAGAAATTCTGACGGCCGCAAGCCACGGCCCCAAGCCCCTTTTTCTCATGGCCATGACCACGGTTTTTCTCACGGCCTTTTACATGGGCCGCGTTTTCACGATCGTCTTCTTTCCGTCCGACCGCGAAGCTCATCACGGCCACGGCGGACACGAGCACCCCATCCACGAAGGCGATTTCCGCATCACGCTGCCGCTCCTTATTCTCGCAGTGCTGTCGGTCGTCGGCGGATTCCTGCCGATCAAATCGTTCCTCACCGCGCACGAAGCGCATGAGGCGCATCACGGCCTCGGCGGCCTGGCCTTTACTTCGCTGGTCCTGGCCGGAGCGGGCATGCTGATCTCCTTTTTCCTTTATTGCCGCAGGACGCAGGGCATCCAGGATTCGGTTCCGGCGCTCAAGGCGCCGGGCGCGGTGCTGGAAAAAAAATATTTCTTCGATTTGCTGTATGACGGGCTGATCAAGTACGTGCAGGAAAACATCGCGATGGTCTGCGACGTTGTGGAACGTTACGTGGTCGTGGAGTGGACCGTGAACGGCCTGGCCCGCGCCGTGCGCTCGTGGGGCGATCTCGCTCGCAAGCTGCAGACCGGCGTCGTGCAGTTTTACGCCCTGTTCTTCACGCTGGGGCTCACGCTTATTCTTTATTATCTGATTTTCTCGGGAAAGGCATGACATGATTCTCGCGCTTCCTTGGATTTCGATGCTGACGGCTTTCGCGCTGCTCTTTGTCCCCAAAGAGAATATCCGCCTGATGAAACAGCTTGTGCTCGGCAGCTGCGGGATTTCTTCGGCCATCGTCCTCGTGCTTTTCCTGAAGTTCGACCCTTCCAAGGCGGGCTACCAGTTCCTGCACCGCTGGGAATGGATTCCCTCGATGGGCATTACTTACCAGGTGGGTCTCGACGGCCTCAACCTCACGCTTTGCGTGCTGCACGCGCTGGTTTCCCTGGCTGGAGCCTTCATGTCTTTCGGAGAGAAGGAACGGATGAAGGATTACCTTTTCTTCTACCTCATCCTGACCGGCGCGATTTACGGCGTGTTCACGGCGCTCGACATCTTTTTCCTTTATCTGTTCTATGAGACGACACTCATCCCGCTTTACCCCATGATCGGCATCTGGGGCAGCAAGAATAAAGAGTACGGGGCCATGAAGCTGACGATCTTCATCACGACCGGCGCGGTGCTCGCGCTGTTCGGGCTTCTCGCCTTCTACCACCAGACCGGCCTTCATACGTTTGATCTGATCCAAATCCAGCAGCAGCTGGCTATGCATCCGCTTTCGCGCGGGTTCCAGGAATGGCTGGCTCCGTTTCTCCTGATCGGGTTCGGCGTGATCGCGTCGCTCTGGCCGCTGCACAGCTGGTCGCCCATCGGTTACGCGGCCGCGCCGACTTCCGTCAGCATGCTGCACGCGGGCGTGCTCAAAAAGATGGGGCCTTATCTCATCCTGCGCCTGGCCGTGCCGTTTCTGCCGCTCGGCATCCAGCGCTGGGCTGCGGCGCTTTCAGTCCTGTCCTGCATCGGCATCGTGTATGCGGGCTATGCGGCTATCCGGCAGAAAGACCTGAAATTCATCATCGGGTTCTCGAGCGTGTCGCACATGGGTTACATCCTGCTCGGCATCGCGGCCATGAATCCCGCGGCGCTGTCCGGCGCGGTGCTGCTCATGTTCTCGCACGGCGTCATGGCTGCGTGCACGTTCGCATTGATCGGCTACGTTTACGAACAGACGCATGCCCGCGAAGTCTCGGATTACGGCGGCATGGCGAAACTCGTGCCTTTCTGGTCCGTGTGCTTTGTCATGGCGTCCATGGCCTCGCTCGGCCTGCCCGGCTTTTCCAACTTCGCGTCCGAACTGCTCGTCTTCATCGGATCCTGGCAGCATTTTCCCGTCGTCGTGGGCCTGGCTGTCTTCGGCGTGCTGGTGACGGCCATTTATCTCCTGCGCATGGTCCAGCATGTCTGCTACGGCCCGGTCAGTGAACGCTGGCCGAAACTTCGCGACGTGAAGACGCTTTCGGAAAAGCTGCCTTTTCTCCTGCTGCTCGGCGGACTGCTTCTTTTCGGGTTCTGGCCCAACGGCCTTTTGAGGGTGATCGAACCCGCGGTGGGGGCGCTCCTTAAATGAACCTTTCCTTATTAATGCCCGAATTCACGGCCCTGGGCGTCCTTCTCGCGCTGCTCGTCGGCGAAATGTTCTGCAAGGATTTTTCAAGCCGCCTTTCCGCCAAAGTTTCCCTGGCCGGCTGCTTCCTGGTGCTCGCGGTCATTATCCTGAACGCCAAGGCGCGCGGAACCGCGTTTGACGGCGTTTTTACGGTGACGCCGCTCGCGATTTTCTTCAAAGTCTTCTTCGTGACGGCGCTCATGCCCGTCATCCTCATGGCCCAGGAATTTTTCCCGGCCAAGGTCAAGCATCCGGGTGAGCTGTTCCTGATCCTCTGGTGCACGCTCATCGGTTCGTTCTTCCTTTCCTCGGCCAATGACCTGCTCGTTCTCTTCATCGCCCTGGAAATTGTGACGCTGTCCTTTTACATCATGGCCGCCTACATCCGCAAAGAACTCATCTCGATCGAGTCGGGCTTGAAATACCTGATCATCGGCTCCCTGGCCTCGGCCTTCCTGATCTACGGCATCAGCCTTCTCTACGTGGCGACCGGCACGACGTCCATCGACGGCGTGCGCCTGGCCGTGGCCGCCGCGCCCGGAAGCGCGCTCTTCAAGCTGTGCCTGGTCTTCGTGCTCGCGGGCATCGGCTTCAAGGTTGCGTCCGTGCCGTTCCAGCTGTGGGTCCCGGACGTTTACGAAGGCGCGCCTTCTCCGGTGGTAGCGTATCTTTCCACGGGCTCCAAGGCTGCCGGTTTTGTTCTCGCGCTGCGGCTTCTCTTCTCCGTTTTTCCGTCTCTGGAACACGAAAGAACGCTCCTCATTTCCCTGCTGGCCGCGCTGACGATCCTCTACGGCAATCTCGGCGCACTGATGCAGGGCAACATCAAGCGCCTCTTCGGCTACTCGAGCATCGGGCATGCGGGTTACATCCTGATCGGCATTGCGGCGGGCGGCGTCGAAGGGGTTCGCGCTGTTCTGTTTTACATTCTTGCGTATGGATTGACGAACCTCGCGGCCTTCTACGTGATCACGCTGGTGGGCAAGACGCTGAAAAGCGACCGCATTGAATCCTACCGCGGCCTGTCGCACCGCTCGCCGTTTCTCGCGGCGATCATGTTTCTCGCGCTGCTGTCGCTGGCGGGCGTTCCTCCGCTCGCGGGTTTCTTCGGCAAGTTCCTGGTGCTGCTCGCGGCCGTGAACCATGATCTGAAATGGCTCGCGCTTGTCGGCGCCCTGGCCGTCGCCATCTCCCTTTTTTATTACCTCAGCCTGGTTCGGAAAATGTACCTCGAAGAATCCGTCCAGACCTCTCCCATTCTTGTCCCGCTTCCGGCGCGGATCACTCTCGGCATTCTCGCCGCCGCCATCATCCTCGTCGGCCTTTTCCAGGGCCCGGCGCTTTCCTTCGCGGCCTGGGCCGCGCAGTCGCTCTTCTAATTTCTCCGAAAAAGTAACTGCTGCATTTTGAGGCAAACGCTTCCGTGCATGCCACGGGCCTCATGCAGTCAAGCCCATGGGACAGATCTGAAGACCTGTCCCCGTTCATACTCACGGAGAACTCCCTTGGATATTTGCGCAAGGCTTGCGATTACTTGCTGGAAACGACGCGGGTGTAATTCGGGTTGGGATTGAGCAGCTCGACGATGTCGAGTTTCATGCCTTCGCGGCTGTAGGCGGACGTGTCCACGATCTTGGTGTCCATGCGGATCGCGTCTTCGGGGCAGGCCTCCACGCAAAAGCCGCAGTAAACGCATTTGCCGAGGTCGATGTCGAAGCTGGCGGGGCGCTTTTCGATGGTGGGGTCCGGATGCTCTTCGGCCACGATCGTGATGCAGCGGGCCGGGCACACGGTTTCGCACATCATGCAGGCCACGCAGCGGGTGGAACCGTCCGCCCGCTTGGTGAGGCGGTGGCGGGTCCGGGAACGAAGGGCCGCGGCGCGGCGCTCTTCGGGATACATAATCGTGACCGCAGCCCTGACGGCCTTGAACAGGCCCAGGGTGTGCATCGTATGGAAGAACATGTTCTTCCAGAAGTGGCCGGAGGTGATCCACACGCCTTTAATGATTTCAGGAAGGTAGATCTGTTCCCAAAAAGTCATTTTCGGGCGCTGCATGATTTTGGTCTTGATTGCCATGAAATAGTCCTTTGAGAGGGGGATAAAGAAGCGCTAGTCTAGCGTTTTTAGGGGCATTTTTCAATCCCCAAGTAAAGGCTCCGGCCGCGGGACGAAATACCCTTTAAGATGCTTCCCGGCCTTGCCGAAAATGTCTTTCTAGGTTAGGGTTTGAATACGTTGCCCGAGAAAACGTCCTAATTTCCCCCATTAACCGCGTCTGACGCAAGGAGTCCCACATGAAGACCAAGACCCTGTTCCTGACTGTCCTCCTGTCCAGCTTTCTGGCCGTGCCTGCCTTTGCCAACCACGGCGGCGGAGAGTTTCAAGGAGGCGGCACGCCTTCCCTCAAGGAAAAGTTTTTCGAGAAATACCATTTCCTCATGAGCCATCGTGAAGACCTGAAGCTTAGCCAGGACCAGATCAGCGGCCTGATGGACCTCAAATTCGCCATCAAAAAAGACTTTGCCGAGACCGAGGCCCAGATGGAAGTGGCCACGCTCAATCTTTTCCAGGAACTGCATAAAAACGATGCGGACCTGAACAAGATGAACGGGTTCATCGACAACAAGATCGAGGCCAAAAGGCGTTTCGATTACGACCTGGCCAAATCGCTGATCGAGATGAAAAAAATCCTGAGCGCGGACCAGGTCAAGCAGATGCAGGACCTCTGGCTGAAGGACGAATACGCGCATTAAAAGCGATTCACGACTAAAAGCAAAAAGGGGACAGGCCGAAAGCCTGTCCCCTTTTTTTATTCTCCCCGGCGTTAAACAGCCGTTTCTTGCCTGTGCTTGCGGCGTTCTTCCTGAAGGTAGCGGACAATGGCGGGCACAAGCCAGCGCGGCGTCAATCTCACGGAAAAGGCCATGATTTTATTGAGCAGCCCCGGAATCACCAATCTTTTTCCCCGCATCAGGCCGCGGTAACCCGCTTCGGCGACGGGCGCCGCTTTCATGGCGGCGTAAGTGAAGAGCTTCACGTGGCCAATCCCCGCGGTCTTCTGGAATTCCGAGCGCGTAGGGCCAGGGCAAAGGCAGGTCACGGTGACTCCGGTTCCGGCCAGTTCGTGCGACAGCGCTTCCGAAAAAGAAAGCACGTACGCCTTACTCGCGTAGTAAACGGCCATGAGCGGCCCGGGCTGGAATGCGGCCGTCGACGCCACATTCAGGATTTTGCCGGACTTTTTCCGGGCCATGGCCGGAAGAAACAGCTTGCAGAGATCGGTCAGCGCCTCGATGTTCAGCCGAAGCATGGCCAGTTCTTTGTCCCGCGAGGTTTCCAGAAAAAATCCATGCGTTCCCACGCCCGCATTATTGACGAGCACGTCGACGGCCAAGCCCGCGCGCTGGACCTCCTGAAAAAGCTCATGCGCCGCGCCGGGCGCGCTGAGGTCCTTGACGATATTGCGGACCTGGCTGCCATAAACCTTGCGGACTTCAGCGGCGATTTCCTCGAGTTTTTCCGAAGACCGGGCCACGAGCACGAGGTCAAACCCTTCGCGGGCGAAAATCCGGGCGAATTCGAGGCCGATGCCGTAAGAAGCGCCCGTTACGAGCGCGGTCTGATTTTTACGCATTGTAGACAAAGACATGCTCTCCTTTGGGCTGCGCCTGCGGCTTGATCAGGCCCTTTTCCACTTTTTCCGCCCAGATGCCGTCCGTGTCGAAGTCGACGTAGATTTTTTCGGACGGGGCTTTGCCTTTGATGTAATCCTCAACCTTGAGGAGCGCCCAATCCGTGAAAAGCGCCCGCTTCTCGACCTCGATCCGCCGCTCTTCCTTGATCACGTTCTTGTTCCAGCGGATCTTGAAATAGCGGTTCATGAAATCTTCCATGAAATAAACGATGACGGTCTCGCATTCCGGGCCCGGGCCTTTCACGTCGACAAAAACCCCGAAGGCCGCATCCCCGGACGGATCTTCCCGGAATTCGGTGATCTCCAGCTCTAGTTTTCCGTATTTGCGCCTAGGTTTTTTTTCCATAAAAGATTCCCATGCAATCCCTAGGCCTTATGCATTCAGGCCCACGGGGACAGGTCTTTGGACCTGTCCCCTTATAACAGCGTGTAGCAATATAACCTCTTTGATTCCCCCAATGCAAAACTCTTTTTGAAATCCCGGGCCGGGCGGCATAGAATGGAGCCCTTATGCCGCAAGCCAAAACATCATCGCAGCCCCGCAAAACCGTGGTCCGGCTGACCCAGCGTCCGCGCCGCAACCGGACGTCCGAAGGCCTGCGCCGCCTCGTGCGCGAAACGCGGCTTTCGCCTTCAGACTTCGTGCTCCCGCTTTTCGTGATGGAGGGCCGCGAGGAAAAATCCCCGGTCCTTTCCATGCCGGGCGTGTGCCGCTGGACGCGGGACCTTCTCGTGAAAAAAGCCCGGGAGGCCGCGAAGCTCGGCATTCCCGCGGTCGCGCTTTTTCCGTGCCTCGGCGAAAACCGGAAAGACAAAACCGCCGCCGAGTCCGTGAACCCGGACGGCCTGCTCCAGACGACCGTGCGCGCCTTGAAAGACGCGGTGCCCGAAATCGTCGTGATCACGGACGTGGCCATGGACCCTTATTCCACGGACGGCCATGACGGGCTCGTGGCAGGGGGCAAGATCCTGAACGACGAAACGCTCGAGATCCTGGCGGCCATGGCGGTTTCCCAGGCCGAAGCCGGCGCGGATCTGGTCGCGCCTTCCGACATGATGGACGGCCGCGTCGCTTTCATCCGCGAGGCGCTGGACAAAGCCGGGCGCAAAGAAACCGGCATCCTTTCTTACGCGGTCAAATACGCGTCCGCGTTCTACGGCCCTTTCCGCGACGCGCTGGATTCCGCGCCGCGCTCGGGTGACAAAAAAACCTACCAAATGGATCCCGCGAATGTCCGCGAGGCGCTCCGCGAAGCCCAGCTCGACGTTTCCGAAGGCGCGGACATCATCATGGTGAAGCCTGCCCTTGCCTACCTGGACGTGATCGCGAAGGTGAAAGAGACGGCGAAGGTCCCGGTCGCGGCGTATCAGGTGAGCGGCGAATACGCCATGATCAAGGCCGCGGCGGAAAAAGGCTGGGCGGACGAAGAAAAAGCCATGGAAGAAACGCTGCTGTCGATCAAGCGCGCGGGCGCGGACATCATCTTCACTTACTTTGCCGAGGCCATGGCGAAAAAACTTGGCGCTTGATTCCCCTCACCCTTCCCTCTCCCCTAAGGGGAGAGGATTAAGGAGAGGGGTTATCTTAAAATAAAACGGCTTCCCTTTTGAGGAAGCCGTTTTTATTTTCATACCTGTTGGGTAACGCTTCTTACATTTCCAGAACGTACGCGAACATGAGCGGCGCGACGATGGACGCGTCCGACTCGATGACAAAACGCGGCGTGGT
>DATJFP010000029.1 GCA_035495615.1 Verrucomicrobiia bacterium
TCGCGGCGAGACTTGCGATGAGCAAAAGTCTCCGCCGCGTTTTGCCCTCGGTCTTTTCCAGGAGAAGGCCGGCCAGGTAATCGACCGTGATCGTCAGCGCGAGAATCAAGATATACCACGGCACGAACGCCATGTAGAAAACGCAGCTGGCGGCGAGCAGGAGCGCCCAGCGGAGACGATGAGGAAACAAAAAATAAAGCAGCGTCACGACGGGGAAAAAGACTAAAAACGCCGGGGAATTGAAGGACATGCCCTGATCTATCGGCTCATCCGCCGAAGATCTTGCGGCCGCTCGACTTGAGACGGGATAGACCGTGTTGTCTTCGGCGCGGTTTGCTGGAAGAATTCTTTGTTAAAGCGATAGTATTTCCCCCCCGTAATTGGTACGATAGAGCTCGCTCGAGCGACCCCGTTTAGGAATAGGCAAATGGGGGGTCTCGAAGAGAAAAGCATGGTAGACCTTAAAAAGATTGCCCTTTTCAGCGGCTTGTCTCCCACGGATTTTTCCCTGATCAAAGCCTATCTTCGCGAAAAATCTTTTCCGAAAGGGGCAATTATCCTTTCCGAAAACGCGCCGTGCGAGCGGATTTTTATCGTGCAGTCCGGCCGGATCAAACTCTACAGGATGACCTCTTCCGGGAGAGAGCAGATTCTCGAAATTTTGGGCCCCGGCGACACCTGCGCCTGCAACCCTGGTTCCATGGAATGGTTTTGCAATGCGACCGCTGAAGCCATGGAAGCGTCGAAGGTGTGGTTTCTTGCCCGTGACCAGTATGTCCGCATGGTCCAGACGAATTCAAAAGTCAGCCTCACCCTGAACAAGCTGTTCGCCGACAAGCTCCGCTGTTTCGGTTCCCTCATCGAAGAAGTTTCCCTCAAAGACACCAAAAAACGTCTTGTGAAGTTCATTCTCGACATGCCTGCGCCGGGATCTTCCGGCGCGGTTCCTTCCATTAGGTTTACGCAGGAAGAGCTTGCCCAGAGAATCGGCGCAGCACGGGAAACAATAGCCAGGCATCTTCAGCAGCTCAAAAAGGCGAAGTTGATCGACATCAAACCCCGCCAAATCCTGATCCTCGACCGGCCGGGCCTCGAAAAGCTTCTGGCCTGAAGGGGTTAGAATATTTTTCTCCTCATGTGACGCCCGTCACATACCTCTCTGCCTCTCCGGACGTATCCTTCCAGTAGAGGAGAGAAACCATGGGAAAACAAACAACATCCCCCCAATCCTTCTATGGTGATTCGCACGGAGAAATTCTCCGCGGTCTGGACCGTTTTGACCGGGCCCTGATCCATTTCCATTATGAAGGAAAGCCAAACCTCGGCAGGAACATCAAAGAAATTCAAAAGGCCGAGGCAGAGCTCCAAAATTCCGTTCTTCATTGGTTCCTCCTTGAGCATAAGACGATTTATCCTTTCGTCAAAGGACATCTCCCCCGTCTTGAATCCGCGCTTTGCCTTCTCGAATCTGAGCAGCGTGCTTTCCTGAGCCAGTTTAAAAAAATCAGGGAATGCGTGCGGGCCTTCAAAAGAATATCGGGTCCGGCAAAGGCGGTTCGGGCGGATGAAGTCCGCCAGATGGGGATTCTGCTGATTTTTTTACTGAAGAGGCATCTCGAATCCGAAAGTCGCGCGCTGTACGCCGTCATCCTGAAAAATCTGAATGCCGGCGAGAGAACCCTACTGCGAAGCCAAATCGAAAGAGCGAGAAGCCATGGACCCAAAAAAGAGAAACGCCGGCTCTGATGCTTTGCTCAAACGTCTGCTTCGGGACATCGAGGAAGAAGACATCGGCATCAGCCTTTTCAGCACCTTCTATCAGGACCAGGAGGAGCTGAGGTTTTTCAGCTTGGATGACAGGGCGAAAGTGTTGAATATCTTGCAAAGACTGGCGGAAGACAGCAAACGGCACAAAACCATTGTGCTGAAAATCATCGGCCGCCTGGAGGCACGCCGTCATGAAAATTGAATACCTGAAAACTCTGTGGCTTTTGCGTTTCGAGAAAATCCGGAAGGGCGAAGAGGACGCCGCCTGGAGTTATCAGGAAATTCTCGATGCCTGCCTGGCTGATCTCGGCCAGGCCGACGAAGCCGTGTCGCTGCTGGGGCAGCTTGTCCGGGAAGAGCGCATGCATATGAAACTCGCGGAGGAACTCGTCCGTATTGCGCAGAGAAACCATCCGGAATGCGGCACGATCGATCTCTAAGGAGGTGTGTCATGACAGACATTTCGAAGCTTCACACTTATTTGAAAACCATGGCTTACGAGCAAGACCTCAACAAACCGGTCGACCTTCAAGGCGGCCATAACCCGTTTATCACCATTTCCCGGGAAACCGGCGCGGGAGGGCACAGCTTGGCGGCCGCTCTCCTTAAGCTCATGGCAAAGCACGGAACGAAGTCCTTGAGCGGATGGCATGTGCTGGACCAGGAGATCTGCGAAAAGGTGGCTGCCGAACCGGGGCTCAAAGTTTCGCTCCACAGGCTTTTGTCGGAAGAATACCACTCGCAGATCGAAGACATGATTGTGGAAATGTTTGCCGGGGACACCCCCCAGGACGCCGTGGCCAGGCGGATGTTTGCCATGATGCGCACGCTCGCGACCTTCGGGAAAGTCATCCTGATCGGCCGCGCGGGAGCCTTTGTGACCCAGGATCTTCCGCTCGGCATTCACGTCCGTCTGGTGGCGCCCGTGAGCGTGAGAATCCGCCGCATGGCGGCTGTGATGAAAACGGATGAAAATCAGGCACGCCGTTTTATCGAGGCTCAGGACGAGGCGAGGGCCAAGCTCGTGAAAGTTTTTTTTAACGGGGACATTGCCGACCCGCTTTATTACCACGCGACGTTCAACACCGGGCGCCTATCTATCGAAAACGCCGCGGAAGCAGTGCTCGGACAGCTCCACAAAAAGGAGCCCGTCCTCCGTTGAGGGGGAAGAAAAATGAATCATCCGATGCGGCTTGAATTCTGGAAGCAAAAAAAAGTATGGCTCTCCGCCGCGGCCTTGGCCTTGGCGGCGGCCTCCTATGCCGGCTTGCAGGGGCAATGCTCCGAGTCTGCAAGGCGGATGGCTTTTATCTTTGTCCTCGCCGCGTCTTTCTGGACTTTCGAAATGATCCCTCTTTATGCGACCGCCCTTTGGGTTGTATTTCTCGAATCTTTTCTTCTGGTGCGGCCGCTCGGCATGGGATCGGGTCTGGAAACCTATTTCATAGGGCCGCTTGCCGATCCGGTCATTGTCCTGTTTTTAGGCGGTTTTATCCTGGCGCGCGCTTTTGCCAAATATGGCATCGATTCCAGCATCGCGACGTGTCTTCTTCGCCATGCCGGGAACCGGCCTTATTTCATGCTGCTGAGCTTCATGGCCGCGACGGCATTTCTCGGCATGTGGATTTCGAACACGGCGACTTCGGCGTTGATGCTGGCCGTCCTTCTTCCGATCCTGGGAAGCCTTGACGCGGGAGATCCCTTCAGGAAAGCGCTTGTCCTCGGGATTCCCTTCGCGGCCCGCATCGGAGGCATCACGACCCCCGTGGGATCGCCGACGAATGCCTTGGCCTTGGGGCTTCTGGCCGAGCGGGGAATTCATGTCAATTTTCTGACCTGGATGAGCGCAACACTCCCGCTTGCCGTCCTTCTCCTGCTGATGACGAGCGGCATTCTCTACATTCTGTTTCCGCCCCGCCAGGCAGCCGTTCCCTGCAGCATGGAACCTACGCGGCCTTTCGATCGAGACGCCCGGTTGGTTTTGTTCATCGGAGCCGCGACAGCAGGGCTGTGGCTCACTTCTCCGTGGCATAGGATGCCGGAATATCTGACGGCGCTCCTTTGTGCCGGCGTCCTGGCCGCCATGCGGCTCATCACGGTGGAAGATCTGAAAAAAATCGACTGGGACATTCTGATCCTGATGTGGGGCGGCCTGGCGCTGGGTGAAGGCATGATGATTACCGGGCTGGCGGACTGGGCCATGACCCTTCCCGTGTATCCCCATGAAAAATGGCTGCTTTATCTCGCCGTGTGCCTGGTCACGGTTCTTCTTTCGACCTTCATGAGCAACACGGCAACCGTAAATTTACTCATTCCCGTCGCTCTCAGCATTCCAGCCGGGGATGCTTCCATGCTCGCCGTCCTGGTGGCGCTCGCGGCGTCATTTGACCTGGGCCTGCCGATTTCCACACCGCCGATGGCCATGGCGTACGGCACAAAAGAATTGAGTATTTCCGACATGCTGAAGGCCGGAACCGTCTTTGCTCTGGTCGCGAACGTGCTGCTTTTGGCCGGGGTGGAATTTATGATGAAGGAGGTCTTTGTCCGATGAAAGCGCGGATGACTCTGCTGATTTTATTTCTCATGCCGTCTTCGCTCCTCGCGGGGGATGATTTCCAGTATTGGTCGCGCTTGCAGGTGAAAGCGATCGATACGCGGTACGTCGATTACATCAATTACTGGGACCTTCGCTTTTGCGAGGGCGCCTCCCATCTCGGATTCTGGCAGACGAGCCAGAAAGTGCAGGTCGACGCCTTCGAGAATCTTGGTTTTGGAGCCGCTTATACCTACCTGGAAGCGGAAGCCGGATCGAGCGAATTGAAATATCAGCACAGGCTCGAGCTCGAAGCCCTGCCGCGATGGAAATTCGGGCGCATCAATATCAATAACCGCGACCGTTTCGAATTCCGCTGGATCGAAGGCAAAGGCTCGGACAACGGGCGATTCCGCCAGCTTTGGGAGTTCGAATTTCCATTCAAAGCGAAATCCAAGCCGCTGGCGTTTTACTGCAGCAATGAGTTTTTCCTGGACTGCAAGGCGCGGACAATCAACGAAAATCAAGTCGTGCCCGCCGGCATCGTCATTCCGCTTTCCCGGCGAAGCTCTCTGAAGGTTTTTTATATGCTGCAATCGAGAAAAAAAGACACATGGTCTTCGAGCCATATCTTGGGGACACACTTGTCCTTCGCTTTGTAATGAAAAAAGAACCACGGAGGTGCTTTATGAAAACGAATAAAAAAGTCCTAATCGGGTACGACGGCTCCGCCGGCGCGGACGCGCTTCTCGTCGATTTGCAACGGGCCGGCCTGCCGCGTAAGACCTCGGTCATGGTGGTGTGTGTCGCGGATGTCTTTCAACCGCCGTCCACTTGCAACGAGGTGAGCTATGGCGCCGCGGTGATCGAAGCGGTGCGTAAAGGATGGGAACATGCGAACGAGGTGGTGGGGCAGTGCAAGAGTACCGCAGCGTCCGCCGCTAAAAAAATCAGAACAAGTTTTCCAGAGTGGGAAGTGCAGAGCGAGGCTTTCGCGGATTCGCCGGCATGGGGAATTATCAAAAAAGCCAAGTCCTGGAAGGCCGACCTCATTCTGGTGGGTGCGCACGGCATGACCTCGGCCGGCCGGATGCTTCTGGGAAGTATTTCCCAAATCGTTGCCACCCAGGCCTCATGCACTGTCCGTGTGGTTCACAACAGGGCCGAAGACCTGCGCTCGCCGCCGCGCATCGTCATCGGCATCGACGGTTCTCCCTGCGCGAACACGGCGCTCAAAGAGGCCGCTTCAAGAGCCTGGCCCAAAGGGACCGCTTTTCATTTGATTACCGCCATCGATCCCAGGGTCAAGACTTCCGTCCTGCTTCCGCCGTCACAGAAATGGCTGGAGGGAAACGATTCAGTGGCTCATTACTGGGTGGGAAGGCTGATGGAGGCCGCGGCAGATAAACTGCGCTCACGCGGTTTTGCGGTCACCTGCCTCAAGAAGGAGGGAGATCCCAAAAAAATTCTGGTGGAAGAAGCCGAACGCTGGGGAGCCGACGTCATCTTTATCGGCGCGCGCGGTCTCGGCGGAGTGAAGCACGCGTTGATGGGGAGCGTTTCCTCGGCTGTCGCGGCGAGGGCGCATTGCGTGGTGGAAATTGTCCGGGAATCAGTCCCCGGAGCGAACGCAAAAAAGAAAACGACAAAAGGCAAGGTCGCGGCCGTTTGAACGGCACAGGAGGATGATCATGAGTGTCCCTAAAAAAATTCAAAATTTTTTGAAACATCACAAGGTCGAATACGACGTAATCGTGCACCCTGAATCTTTTTCGGCCAGCCGTACGGCTCAAGCCGAACACGTGCCGGGAAAGGAGTTCGCGAAAGTCGTCATGGTCAAATCCAAAGGAAAGGACTTGATGTTCGTGATTCCGTCGACATGCGTGCTGGATTTTTTTAAGGTGAGCGCTTCTTTGGGCACGCAGGATGTTCGTATCGAAGAAGAAGCCGAGTTTAAGAGGCTTTTCAAAGACTGCGAAACGGGAGCCATGCCTCCTTTGGGCAAGCTCTATCATCTGAGCTGTTTCGTGGATGATAGTTTGAAGAAGGTGCCCGAAGTGGTTTTCAACGCAGGCAGCCACAAAGAAAGCATCCGGTTGCCGGCGATGGATTTCTTCCGGGTGGTGAAGGCACGGTTCGGTGATTATTCCGTACCCGCCGCGGCTTTGCCGGCAAAAAAAGAGGCGAAAAAGGCGCCGGCGCCGGCTCCGGCTCCGGAGGCGGATGACAGATGCCTTCTGGCTTTCGAATCGTATCAGCATGCGATCGGCGAAACCGCGGGCATTCTCTACCGGACCCTGGAAAGAAAAGGCGCCCTTAACCCCGCTTCTCTTCAAAATGAATCGGGCATCGCGGATTCAACGCTTTTGAATCGCGCCCTGGGATGGCTTGCGCGAGAGGACAAAATCCTCCTGCGGGGAAGCGGGAAGGAATTCAAGATCTCACTCGCAAAAGCATAAGGAGGCGTTATGGAAGAAAGCCGGAGGTTTTGTCCAGCCGTATGGTTTTCGGGTTTTTTTGCGCTCGGAGCGGCAGTCCATCTGATACGGGGAATTTCAGGGGTGCAGCTTGTCGTTGGAGGATTTGAAGTTCCCATCGGGATGAGTTTCGCCATTGCAGGCATCTTCGGGATGCTTTCAGTGGGGCTGGCCGTCCTGGGCGTCAAAAGAAAATGCGTTTCCGGGCGCGGGCCCGAATCATGCTGCCAGCATTAGAAACGCCCCCGGCGCGCTTGAATCAGGCGCGCCGGGGTGTAAAATGTGCCGGAGCCTGATAATGAAAGATAATAAAGGCAAAATCGGACTCATCAAAAAAGGCGCGGTGCTGGTCAATACCTCCCGGGGCGGACTTTTTATTCCTGTGAGGCCGTCCAGCGGATCTTCCAAAACACCGTCGACAATATCCTGGCCTTTTTGAAGGAGCCGCCGATAAATCAGGCGCGTTAAGAAAGGATTATGTCACACGTCGAGAAAACAATTCAGCTTCGGAGTATCGCGGAACCCTACCGGATTTTTTTCCCGCTCGGAATTTTGATGGGATTGGGCGGCGTTCTTCATTGGTTTTTTTATGGGACAGGAATGATTCCCGCCTACTCCTCGGCGCTCCATGCCGCCGTGCAGACCGAGGCCTACCTGGGATGTTTCATCATCGGATTTCTCACGACGGCCTTTCCCAGGTTCACGGCGTCTTCCCCCTGCGCGCTGTGGGAATTTTTACTTTTATGCGGCCTTGTCTTCGCGGCGGCATTTTTTAATTTCGCGGGCCTGCCGCAGGCAGGGCAGGCCTGTTATGCCGGCTGGGTTGCCGCGCTCGGCTTTTTTGCCGTGCGCCGCGTGCTCGGCAGAAGAGGCAAAGCTTCCGTCCCTCCGGTCTCTCCTCCGGTGGAAATGATCTGGATTCCGGTAGGTCTTCTCCATGTGCTGGCCGGCACGGCTCTTTATCAGGCCGCGTTTTTCGGCTATGCGCCTGCCTCCTGGATGGGAACCGGACGGCTTTTGTCGGATCAAGGCTTCCTGCTTTCGATCGTGATAGGAATCGGGGGCTTTCTGGGGCCGCGTCTCATGGGCACGTTTAAACTGGCGCCGGCGCGCGCGGCGGACGCGGTCCGGGCCCGGCGCATGAAAATGTTTTTCCATCTCAGCGCGGGGGCCCTCGTCTTTTTGAGCTTTGTCCTCGAAGGGGCCGGAAATGTCCGCGGGGCATTTGCGCTTCGGGCGGCTGTCGTGACGGCGGTGATGGCTTCGACCGGAGCTCTTGCCTTGAAACCCGCGAATCGAGACAGCATTGTTCCGGGCGTTTGGGTTTCTTTCTGGATGATCGCGCTGGGGCATTGGGCCGTCGCCTTGAAGCCGGATTTCCGGACGGCGTGGCTTCATCTGGTTTTTCTGGGCGGTTACAGCCTCATGACTTTCTCCGTTGCAACGATGGTCATTGTGAGCCATGCGGGAGAGGCTGCGCGCCTGCGCAGGCCGCTCGCAGCTTTGAACGTCGTTTATGCGGCGCTTGCCGTCGCACTCGGGACAAGGCTCGCCAGCCCGTTTTTTCCGGAACACTACTTTAAACTTTTGGCGTTCGCCTCGGCGGTCTGGTCGGCTGCGGGCGTCGTGTGGCTGGCCTTTTGTTTTCCCTACCTGCGGCGTTTCGCGGATCCCGCAGAAATGGAAAAAGCCCATGCGGAAGCCCGCAAAAGAATCCTTGAAAATAAAAACCATGTTTGCTGATGGAATAGGAATGGAGGCATTATGAAATACGGAAAATTGTGGGCGGGTTTCATTCTCGTGACGGGACTCTCTTTCACGGTGCTGGGCTATTTCGGACGCGAAATTTACCGGCAGGCGCCCCCCATTCCTCAAAAAGTGGTGACAGCCTCCGGAGAAGTCCTGTTCACGGCAGAGGCCATCCGGGACGGACAGAATGTCTGGCAGTCGACGGGAGGACAGGAACTGGGCTCCGTTTGGGGGCACGGCGCGTACGTTGCTCCAGACTGGACCGCGGATTGGACGCACCGCGAAGCCACGGCGCTTGCCGACCTTTTGAGCCAGCAGGCCTATCAAAAGCCTTTTGATTCCCTGGGTGGCGAACAGAAAAAAATCATCGAGTACCGTCTCCAGCAGGAAATCCGCGCCAATACCTTTCATCCGGAAACGGGCGAGGTGACCGTGAGTGATTCCCGCGCGCAGGCCATTAAAAAGACGGCGGCCCATTACAGCGCGCTATTTCTTGGAGATCCTTCGCTTGCCGATCTGCGGGAGACCTATGCCATGAAAACCCGCACGCTGGAAGATCCCGCGCGCATGGAAAAGTTGAACGCTTTCTTTTTCTGGGCAGCCTGGGCCTGCGTGACACAGCGCCCCGGCCAAAGCGTCACCTACACGAATAACTGGCCGGCCGATGAACTCGTGGGAAACCACCCCACGGGAAGCTTGATTCTCTGGACCGGCGTCAGCGTCATTCTTCTCCTGGCCGGTATCGGTGTCCTGGCTTTTTTTTACGCTTCGCAGCACGACGCGCCCTCAGTCCGGTCGTTTCCCGACAAAGACCCGCTGCTCGGATATCAGCCTACGCCTTCCATGAAAGCCACGCTGAAATTTTTCTGGACCGGCGCGGCGCTTTTCGTGGTCCAAGTCGTTCTCGGCGTGATCAGCGCCCATTACAGCGTGGAAGGAAGCGGATTTTACGGGATTCCTTTGTCTCAATGGCTGCCCTATTCGGTGGCCAGGACCTGGCATGTCCAACTCGGGATTTTTTGGATCGCGACCTCCTGGCTGGCCACGGGACTTTATGTGGCGCCCGCGGTGTCCGGCCATGAACCCGCATTTCAGAGAGCCGGCGTCAATTTTCTGTACGTCTGCCTTCTCATCATCGTCGTCGGCTCGCTCGCGGGCCAGTGGCTGGGCGTCATGCAAAAGCTCGGCCTGGCGCAGAATTTCTGGTTCGGCCATCAGGGCTATGAATACGTGGACCTGGGCCGGTTCTGGCAGATCTTTCTCACCGTCGGACTTTTTCTCTGGCTGTTTCTGATGACGCGCGCGCTGATGCCCGCTTTTCGGAAAGAAGGCGACCATAAGCAGCTGCTCGCCCTTTTCGTCATCGCGTCCGCGGCCATCGCTCTTTTCTACAGCGCCGGACTGATGTGGGGCCAGCACACGCACCTTTCGATCGCGGAATATTGGCGGTGGTGGGTGGTGCATCTGTGGGTGGAAGGTTTCTTCGAGGTTTTCGCTACGGTTGTGATCGCGTTTCTTTTCGTCCGCCTGGGGCTTCTCGGCGTGAAGCTCGCGACCGCGGGCGTTCTTTTTTCCACGAACGTTTTTCTCGCCGGCGGCATTATCGGGACGTTCCATCATCTTTACTTTACCGGAACGCCCACGTCGATTCTCGCGCTGGGCGCGACCTTCAGCGCTCTGGAAGTCGTGCCCCTTGTCCTGATGGGATTCGAAGCCTGGAATAATTATCGGCTGACCCGTGCAGGCGGATGGCTCGAAGGCTACAAATGGCCGATCTATTGCTTCATCGCGGTGTCGTTCTGGAACTTGCTCGGCGCCGGCATTTTTGGATTCCTGATCAACCCTCCCATCGCGCTTTATTATATGCAGGGTTTGAACACCACGCCCGTTCACGGGCATACCGCGCTTTTCGGCGTTTACGGAATGCTGGCCATCGGGCTCATGCTCTTCGTCATCAAAGGCCTGCACGCGCCCCGGCCGTGGAAGCAGGGGATCATCCGGTTTTCATTCTGGGCCATTAATATCGGGCTCTTGTTCATGGTCGTGCTCAGCCTGCTGCCCATCGGACTGATTCAGACTTGGTTCAGTGTCGAAAAGGGATTTTGGTACGCGCGCAGCGGAGATTTTCTTCAGACGGGATGGATGGACAAGCTTCGCTGGATGCGCGTGCTGGGAGACACTCTTTTTGGATTGGGGGCGCTCGCTCTCGGCCTTTTTGTCGCGGGGCTGAAGACCGGGGCATCTCTTGAACCACATGAATAAAGCGCGTAAGAAACCTCCGATGCCAAAGAAGAGGCAGGAGATCAAAAAAAAGAAAGAACCCGGCGAAAGATTCCTGGCGGAAGCTCTCCGCCAGGCGCCCGTTCCGGTCCTCATTACGGACGTTTCGGGGAAAATCGTGTACGTGAATGCCACGTTCACCCGGCTTACCGGATACCGCTATTCGGATCTCAAAGGAAAAAAACCGAGCCTGCTGTCTGCGGGCAAGACGCCGGCCGAAGTCTACCAAGACATGTGGGCATCGATCGCATCCGGGGGCGCCTGGCAGGGGGAATTGCTCAACAAACGGAAAAACGGTGAAGAATATTGGGAGACGATCTCCATAGGCACGGTCCGCGGCAAGGCAAATCGGGTGACCCATTATGTCGGCGTGTGGCAGGACAGCACGCGGCGCAAACGCGATCTCGAAAATATCAAAAGGCAGTCGCGGCATTTGGAGAAACAATCGATTACGGATGAGCTCACGGGTGTTCATAACCGGCGGTTCATTCTCTCGGAGGTCGCCAAAGAAATGGACAGGGCGAGGCGTTACGGACGCGCTCTTTCCGGAATGATGATCGACATCGACGGCTTCAAGAAAGTCAACGATGACTGTGGGCACGTCTTGGGAGACCGGGTTCTCCGGTCCTTTGCCGCTATTTTGAAAAAGAGCCTGCGCAAAGCCGATATCGTGGGACGCTATGGAGGCGACGAGTTTCTTGTCATCCTTCCGGAAACGGACCTCGAAGCAGGTTTCAGGACGGCCCGGCGGGTACAAGAAAACTTCGCACTTTATAATCGCAGCGTGATGACGGAATTGGCGAGCCTGACAGTCAGCATCGGGCTTTTTTCGGCCGGAATCAGCGCGG
Source organism: Verrucomicrobiia bacterium (assembly GCA_035495615.1). Taxonomy (NCBI): domain Bacteria; kingdom Pseudomonadati; phylum Verrucomicrobiota; class Verrucomicrobiia; species Verrucomicrobiia bacterium. The sequence continues at coordinate 11,655 of DATJFP010000029.1, forward strand.
AGGAAACGCCGGAAGGACTTATCGCGAGGATCGATACCGCGCTGCTAAAAGCCAAAAAGAATGGAAAGAACCAGATTGTCGTGGCGCCGGCCGAAGCCGGTTGAATCGGACAAAAGCCCGCCTTTTAAACCCTCCTGTAAGGTATCTCCGGACATTCGCTTTTAAATAGAAGCCGGGCGGCATCAATGCGCTTGATGGAATCCGGCGCATCGGATAGACTCGGCGAACTCTCAATTCTAAGGCTGATCTTATAACCCAAAGGATTTCTATCATGATGGAAGCGCTGCATGAATTTTTCTCGAGGCTTTATCACTTCGACGAGCTGATCCGCTGGGGAGGCTACACGGCGCTTTTCATCATCGTGTTCTCTGAAACCGGGCTGCTGGCGGGATTCTTCCTTCCCGGAGATTCGCTGCTCGTGACGGCCGGGCTGCTCGCCGCGGTGGACGGCGTGCTGGACATCCGAATCGTGGCGCTCGGGCTTTGCGCGGCCGCGATCCTCGGCGATACGGTCGGTTACTGGGTCGGGCATTATTTCGGGCCCAAGCTTTTCAGCCGTGACGATTCGATCTTTTTTCACAAAGATCATCTTGCGCGAACCAAAAAATTTTACGATAAGTACGGCCCTAAGACCATTGTCATCGCGCGCTTTGTCCCGATCGTGCGGACATTTGCGCCGACGGTGGCCGGAGTGGGAGGCATGGAGTACCGGAAGTTCCTTCTCTACAACGTCGCGGGCGGCATCGCCTGGGTGCTGAGCATGACGCTCGGCGGCTATTTCCTGGGCAGCGCGATCCCCAACATCGAAAAGCAGATTCACTGGGTGATCCTGGTCGTGATTTTCCTCTCCTTCCTGCCCATTCTCAAAGAATGGCTGGATCATCGCAAGTCCGCTTCCAAGGCGGACCTCCCCAAAGGAGATCAGTCATGAATCCCGTCGTCCATTTTGAATTTCCCGCGGAGAACCGCAAGCGAATCGCCGCGTTTTATGGAAAGGCGTTCGGCTGGAAGACGGAGCAGTTGGGCGAGGATTTCGGGTATTACACGCTTGCCCGGACGACCGAAGGCGATAAGCACGGCAAGCCCAAGAAGCCCGGCCGCATCAACGGCGGATTTTATCTGAAGTCCCACGACAAGCCCGCGCAATATCCGTCGGTCGTCATCGCAGTGCCAAACATCCGTGCCCACATGGCCAAGGTCAAGAAGGCCGGGGGAAAAGTGCTGGGCGAGCCTTGGACCATTCCGGGCGTCGGCAAATATGTTTCCTTCATCGACACCGAAGGGAACCGCGTCAGCATGCTTGAGCCCGCCATGAAAAAAGCAGGGAAAAAGTAAGGCTCGAAATCTCCTCACCGCAGGAATAAAAAAGGCCCTCAGCAATGAGGGCCTTTTTATTTTTAGCTCAAACCCAGCTGGCTACGCCGTCAAACCCATCCACCACAGCCTGACGTGATCGACAAACCAATGGAAGTACGCGCCGGTATCGAAGTAAAGGTCCGCGCGATTTCGGAGCGCTTTCTCGAACGCGGGGTCGATCTCCAGGGCTTGATTGTAATGACTCAGCGCGGCCTGGTTGTCGCCGAGGCTTTCGTAGGTGATCGCGAGGTTGTTGTGCGCGCATTTGTCGGACGGATTGAGGGTGACGGATTTTTGATAATCCTGGAGCGCGGCCGGATAATCGCCGGCCTCGAAGTAAGCGACGCCACGGTCATACCAGGCCTCGAAAGAATCGGGATTGAGCTGCACGTTTTTGGTGAGGTCCCGCAGCGCGTCCGCGAATTGCCGGGTTTCGATATAGGCATTGCCGCGTCCGCTCAGGGCGTCGGAGTCTTCGGGATCCAGAGAAAGGACTTTGCTGTAAAGCGGAATGGCTTCTTCGAAGCGTTCCTGGTCAGTCAGCGCGTCGGCCTGGTCCAGGAGCACGCCGGGATCTTCATGCTGCAGTCGTTCCTGTTCGAGCTCGCCCCATAATTTCTGGAATTCCCCGCCCGTCATGAGCGGCAGGTCGCGGCTGCAGTCCACGATCTCGGGCATCGACAGGGCCGCGGCCGCCGGAAGGCCGGCGTCCGCGTGAGCGGCCGGGATGGGAAGCAGCGTTTGCGCCAGGAACATAAGAAGTGTTGCGAATAGAAAAGGGCGAGTCTTCATAAGTCCTCCGTTGCTAACAAAGATAACATCCTTCGGGTTTCGTTTCAAAACGAAATCACGAACCGCCCCGCCGCTCCTGTTTTTTCAAGGCCTGCCGCCCGGCATGATTATTGAGTTACATCCCTCCGTTGTGAGTTTTTCGGCCGGTGTTCCGCTGAAATTCATGACAAGCTTTTCGTTTTTACTTTCAATTCCCGCTGCCGTTTCCATCTTCAACTACATCGGGGTTGTCTTCCGGCGCTTTCGGCAGCACGTGAAGGTTGACCATGCGCTGCGCTTCCTGATCCGCGCCCTGCACGGAAAAAGATACGGCATAATCGCCGGCATCGCCGGGGGCGGGAGTCCAGACAAAATTCCCGTCCTCGAACGCGGCCCCGGCCGGCTCGGAGCTGATGCTGAATTCGGCGCCTTGGGGCAGCGGGCGGTTGGTGGCCAGGGTAAAGTGAATGGATTCTTCTTCATGGACCGTGACGTCCTCAATCGGAAGAATTTCGAGAGGGCCGGCAGCTTCCGCAACGGACGCGGCCTGCTCGGGAGTCGGCTCCTGGGAAGGGGCGGCTTCCGGAGTGATGAATTCGACCGGAGCATCTTCGACCGGGCTTGCGGTTTCCACGGGCGTAGTCTCTTCCGAAGGAGCCGCTTCCAGAGCCGGGGATTCACTTGAGACTTCACCCGGCTCCGCGCCGGAGTCGGCGGGCGTGAGCTGCAGCGAGGACGCGGCTTCGGGCATGTCCGCGGGCGCCGTATCTCCGGATTCACCGGCAGGAGGCTCGGCCACGGAAACGGGAAGCGAAGGCGTAGGCGTGGGCTCCGGGCTTGGCGGCGGCGGAGGAATAACCTCACTCGGCGCGGGCGTGGGTGTCGGCTCGACACTCGGCGGAGGAGGCGGAATAACTTCGCTCGGCTCGGGCGTCGGCGTCGGTTCCGGCGCCGCGGCTTCGGTTCCGCAAGGAACTTCGGGAACGGGAATCGGGGCATCGCCGTTCTTGTAGCTTTCGACGGAGGCATAAAGCGCGTTGATGGGCGTCACCTGTCCTGAGCCGACGTCGACTTTGAAAGCGAGAAATACGCCGGCATCCGCGCAGTACGACGCGAGGTCCGGCAGCGCGCTGTTGGCTTCCGTGTCCGTGCGGGCCTTTCCTTCCAGATGGTAATACATCAAGGCCCGGAGCGTGCCGGTGCCGCGATGCGTGACGCGGACACCCGCGTAATGCGTGTGATCGCCGGCGGCAGTCTCATCATCCCAAATGCGATAAAGAAGAGCTTTACCGAGGTCCGCCGATTCTTCGCCGGGGCGGGACGGCGAAGAACGGGACTGTCCGTTTTCGTTCTCGACCACGAGCTGCAAGTCCCAATCCGAAGGCCCCCAGCCCAGCCCGATCGTCGATTCCGGCCCGAGGTGCGAAGGCAATTCCGGAGTCGGAGCAGGAATCGCCGCGGGAGCGGACGCGACCACCGTCAGCGTGATGGTTTGCGAGACTTCGCGGGCATAAACGTCCTGCGTGGTGAAAGTCAGAGTCCGGGTGCTTCCCGCCGCGCTTTCCGGCGGAGTCCAGGAAAATGTTTTGTCCTGAAACACCGCGCCGTCCGGAAGCGAGCCCGTCGTGATGGGCGTGGGTTCGCCGCGGGAATCTTTGGCGGCCACAAGCAGGCTGAACGGCTGACCCGGCGTCAAGGTTTGGTCGCTGAGCGGAGGATCGAAGGCCGGCGGAGTCGCGGGCATGTCCGGCAGGGGAGCGGCAGCGGCCTCGTTTTGAGCCGCTTCGGGCGCGGCGTCTTGAGCGGCCGGGGCGCGCTGGCTCGCGGGAGGCGGCGTTTGCCGCGGCCTGGGCTGAGAAATGCCCGGTGCGGGAGAGGCCGGTTTCTTGGGCGCGGCGAGCGCGGCGGTTTTTTTCGATTTGACGAAAATAGAAACGGTTTTCGTGGATTTCTGAGAAAGAGAATCGGTCGCGACAAAGGCCACCGTGAACGAGCCGGTTTGCTCTTTGCCGGGCGTCCACGAAAAAATCCTGCCGTCGAACCGGGCGCCTTGAGGATGTTTGGCCGACATGCTGACGGAGGCTTGGCGGCCCCGGTAATCCCTGGCGCTCACTTCAAAAGAAGCGGTCTGGCCCGGCGCGACCGTCGGACCTGTGATTTTCCGGAAGACGGGCGGCGTGGAATCTTGCGCCGCTGCGGCGCGATTCGCCGCCAGGGCCTGGGACGTCAGAAAGCCCGTGCAAAGCAGGCTTACTATAATAAAGCGCGAGAGTTTCATAACCGATTCCTCCGTCAGAATGCGTTTCCCGGATGCCTTTGATTGGAAAGATATCGGCACAACGTCCTCCGTTCTTGCATGGGGGATTCCGTCCTGTCAGGCCAAATAAGCCCTTCTTTCAGGCGCCTTTTCAAGGATAGCACTTCCGGCCGTGGCTTTTGGGGAAGGGGAAGCATATAATCTTCCATCACCCGAACTTTTCAATCGTGAGGAATCTATGCCTGAAATGGCGGACGTGGAAGTCCTGAAGCGGCGCTTCAACGCGGAATTAAAAGGAAAGAAGATCACCGCCGTCAAGATTTTGAACCGGGCGCTCGTCAAAGGCGAGCCCGGCCTCGACAAAAAATTGACGGGGAAGAAAATCGTCGAAGCCGAGCGCTACGGAAAATACCTTTTCGTCAACGTGGGCGACGGTTTCCTCATCCTGCACTTCGGCCTGACCGGGCATCTGCTTTTCGAAACGGGAAAACAAAAGCCGTCGTCCGAAGCCATGCTGATTATTTCCGTGGACGGCGTGGACCTGATCTACGAAGCCGCCCGGCTTTTTGGCATGGCGGGCTGGTGCGAAGACCCGCAGGCTTTCATCAAGGAGAAGAAACTGGGGCCGGATGCAGCCTCGCTTTCCCAGCCGGATTTTCTTTCGATCCTGCACGGCGTGAAGGGCGCGATCAAGCCCGCGCTCATGGACCAGCACAAGCTGGCCGGCATCGGAAACGTGTACGCGGACGAAATTCTTTTCCGCGCCGGAATCCATCCGCAGATGCCGGTCAAAGGCCTGACGCTGGAACGGCTGCGGAAAGTCCACGAACAGGTGCAGCGGGTGCACGAAGACGCCGTCAAAGTGGGAGCCGTGCGGACGAAGATGCCCGAGGGATCGCTCATGAAGATCCGGAAAACCTCGAAGGTCTGCCCGAAATGCGGCGGGCCCTTAGAACTGATCCTGGTGGGCGGCCGGGAAACTCTTTTTTGCCCGCATTGCCAGCATCTATGAAGAGAGTCCCGCAAAGCCGGATCCTGCAGACTTTGTCGCAGTACTGGGGCTACGACACCTTCCGCCCGTTCCAGGAAAAAACCATCCAGTCCATTCTCGACGGACGCGATACATTCACGATCCTTCCGACAGGCGGCGGAAAATCCGTCTGCTTCCAGCTGCCGGCCCTTCTTCTGGACGGCATGGCCGTCGTCATCTCGCCGCTCATCTCGCTCATGAAAGACCAGGTCGACTACCTGAAGGACATGGGAATCCAGGCGGAATGCCTGAATTCGAGCCTGGACGGGGAAGCGCAGCACGAAGTGGCCCGGAAAATCACAAGCGGCGGCGTGAAGCTGCTGTACCTGTCTCCCGAACGGCTTGTCCTTGATTCGCTGCAGAAACTCCTGAAGAGCGCGAAGCTTTCCTTTTTCGTAATCGACGAGGCGCATTGCATCAGCCATTGGGGCCATAATTTCCGCGAGGAGTACCGCCAGCTCGGAGCCATCAAGCAGAACTTCGGCAACATCCCCGTGCACGCGTTCACCGCGACCGCGACGCACCCGGTGCAGGAAGACATCGTCGAGCAGCTGCACCTCGAAAAGCCGCTGATCTCCGTGGCCAGTGTGGACAGGCCGAACCTCAGCTACCGGATCCTGCCGCGCTCGGCAAATGTTGTGCGCCAGATCGCGGACATCATCGGCAAGCGTCCCGGCGATCCCGCCATCATTTACTGCCTGAAGCGCGCGGACGTGGATTCCATCTCGGAAAAATTAAACGCGCTCGGCCACAAGAATCTGCCCTACCACGCAGGTCTTCCCGATCACGAGCGTAAAAAAAATCAGGACGAGTTCGCGTCGGAAAATATTTCGCTGATCGTGGCGACGATCGCCTTTGGCATGGGTGTCGACCGCTCGAACATCCGCACCGTGATCCATGCGGCCATGCCCAAATCCATCGAGCATTACCAGCAGGAAACGGGCCGTGCGGGCCGCGACGGCCTTCCGGCGGACTGCGTGCTTTTTTATTCGGGCGCCGATTACCGCACCTGGGAATTCATGCTGCGCGATTCCCAGGATAAAGACGTGCTCCTGGAAAAACTCGGCGCCATGTATAACTTCTGCGTGCGGCCGCAGTGCCGGCACGGGTACCTGGTGCGCTACTTTTCGCAGGAATACGGGCAGAAAGGCTGCGCGGCCTGCGATTTCTGCCTCGGCGAAGTGGACATGGTGGAGGACCCGCTCGTCATGGGGCAGAAAGTCCTCTCCTGCGTGGCGCGCACGCGCGAGAGTTTCGGCGCGGATTACGTGGCCGACGTGCTCAAAGGCAATCTCACGGAAAACGTCCAGCGCCGCGGCCATGACAAGCTCTCCACGTTCGGGCTGCTGTCCTCGGAATCAAAAATCTTTATCCGTTTCATGATCGAGCAGCTGATCGGCCAGGGCTTTCTCCGGCGGGAAGGCGAATACATGACGCTGGCCATCACGTCTTCCGGACGAAGCCTCCTGAAAGGCGAGGGAGCGCCGCTGCTTGCCAAGCCCATCGTGCCCGAGAAAAAGAAAGACAGCGAAAGCCGGCGCCGGAAGATCCGCGAGGCGGAATGGGAAGGCGTGGACGAAGAGCTGTTCGATCTCCTCCGCGCCAAGCGCGCGGAGCTCGCGCGCCAGAAAGGCGTCCCGGCCTACATCGTGTTCGGCGACAAGACGCTCAAAGACCTGGCGCTGCGCAAGCCCGTGACGCTTGACGAATTTGCCGGCATCTTCGGCGTGGGCGCGTCAAAACAAAAAGAATACGGCGAAACTTTCATCGCCTGCATCAAAGAGTACGTCCAAAAAAACGCGGCCTCTCCAACATAAATTCCGGATCCGGCCGATATCCCTTAAGGATGAAAGAAAAACCCCGTCTTTACGATTGGCTGCTTTTGGGCGCCCTGCTGTTCGCGGCGGGCAGCACCGCGCTTCATCTGGACCGCGGCTGGGATTTCACGGACGAAAGTTATTACCTCCTCAACAGCCGGTATCCCCATCTTCTCATGCAGGGCAGCCAGTTCGGCCATTACACGGGGCTTGTCTTCCGCCTGGCCGGAAGCAGCATCGCTCTTTTCCGGCTGGCCGGGATGGTCCTGCTGCTCGCGTGCGGCCTTTTTTTCGCGCTGCGCTTCGAGATTTTTTTGCGCGGCCCGGGCGGCCTCGGCCGGGAAATGCCGGGAGCCTTGGGGCGCGTTTCCACGATTGGCCTCGGCGTTCTGTGTTTTTACGGCGCGTGGCTGACCACGCCTTCTTATAATTGGGTGAATGGGATGGGCGTGCTGCTTGCCGTTGCGGCCCTTCTCGGCGCCGCCGGGCCCGCGCCTGGAAAAGCCGCGGGGTGGGGATTCTTATTCGGCGCGGCCTCGGCCTTGTCGTTCATGGGCAGGCCTTTGACGGCGGCGGCGCTCGGCGGACTGGGCCTCGTCTGGGCTGCCGCGGCCATGCCCCGGGAGCGGTGCGCGCCTTTTTTTCTCGCAGCCGCAGGCGCCGCGGCCCTCGTCTTCGCGCTGCACCTGGCCTTTTTCGAAAAAAGTCTTTCCGCCTACCTTCAGGAAATGAAGGCCAGCCTCGTTCTCAACGGCTACTTCGACAAGTATCGCTTGTCGTTCATTTTCTTCGATGCCTGGCGCGATCTCGGCCGTTTTTTTCTCCGGTTCCTGGCCGCGGCATGGCCTCTTTTCCCGGCGCTTGCCGCGGCCGGACTTTTTTTCCGGCGCCGCGGGGACAAAGCCCGGGGAAGGGCGCTCGCTTTTTTTTATTTCGCGTTCTGGCTTCTCCTGACCCTGCGGAGCGGTTATCTTTTTGCGCTCAAAGGATTCCTGGGGCTGGGATGCTGTGTCTCATTCGCGCTTGTCCAATTTGCTTTCTATCCGGACAAGGCCTTTTTCCGGAACCGGAGATTCCTTTTGCCTCTGCTTTTGACCGCGTCCGCGCTTGCGTTCGCGCTCAGCTCGGATAACGGCGTGATCCGCACGTCTTCGGCGGCTTTCGGCTTGATGGCGGCCGCGGGCATCGCGCTGGCGGTTTCGTTTGATGCCGAGACAGGCCTCGACAAAAGTTCCCTGGTCTGCCTGATGTTCGCGGTCACGGTGCTCGTGACGCTGGATGGGGGCATGCGCCGCCCTTATCGCCAGCTCACGCCTCTCGCGGCCCAGACCGAACCCGTCCGATTTCCCGGCGTCCGCGGCGTTTTGAAAGTGAGCGCGGACACAAAACGCTACATCGACGGCATGCAGCAGGCCGCCGAGCGCGCCGGCTGGACCGCGGGCACGCCGCTCCTGGATCTTTCCGAAACGCCGGGCGCCGCGCTGGTCCTGGGCGCGGTGACGCCTGTCACCGCGTGGATTTATGGCCGGAGATATCCGGGCTATGCCGAAGGGGCGTTCCGCATGGCGGATCCGGCCGAACTCCGCCGCGCCTGGGTGTACGCGCCCGCCGCTGAAGAAACGCGGCGCCGCGTGCCGGAAGAAGTCTTGCAGTCTTTGGGATTGGATTTTCCCGGGAGCTACGAGCGGGTCGGAGAATTCGAGCATCCGTTTCGAAAGCAGATGCAGACGCTTTGGAAGCCCAAAGCCTGATTATTTTTTTCGCGCGGCCGCGAAAAGCGAGCTGCCGAAAGGGATTGTGCCGCCGCGGCAGATCCAGCGGTTTTCCAGGCGGTGCATGCCGAGCAGCGCCCGGTTCAAGAACGCGGGCGGCATATGCAGGTCGCGGCTTTCTTGTTTCGTGCCGCCGCGGACCAGCAAGACCGGGAATAGAACGGGAAGGCGGTAGGTGATCCGTTCGATGCCAAAGCCCGCGCCGTCCAGCAAATCCGCCAGCTCTTTTTTCCGGAAACGCCTTTTCGTTTCCACTTCCGCATCGTGTCCGCGCCGCAGGATTTCGAAAGCGGGAAGATTGATGATCAAGAGGCCTCCGGGCTTCAAGGCCGTGTGGAATTTTTTCAGGACGTCTTCGATGCTTCCGACCCCGCGGTGACAAAGGACGTCGAGGCTTGTGATCGCGTCAAAGGCCTCCGAAGGAGGCCGCCAGGCGTTGAGGTCTTCCTGCTCCGTGTTTTGGAGGCCGCGCTCGCGGCAGAGGCGGAGGGCCTCCTCCGAAAAATCGATTCCCACCGCTTCCGCCCGGCCGGAGAGGAGAGAAAGCAATCCGCCGGTCCCGCATCCCGCGTCCAGGACCCGGAGATTTTTTCCGGAAGGAAGATGCGCCAGCGCCAGCTCATGCAGCCCGACAAACCAGAAATGGCGGCTTTCCAAATCGCGATGGCGGACATAGCTTTCTTTTTTCACGCGCGGTTTTCTCCGATGCCCCAGGAGCGGCGCACGGTGAAAGATTCCTCGGCGCGCCCGTGAGGAGGTTCGCGAAGCGAAAGCATCATGGAAATGAAGAGCCGGAGAAGTTTGACCGGGGTATAGCCCGAACGGCCCGCTTTGCGGGGTTCATGCCGGACCAGGACCTGTCCGATCCGCTTCGTGCGCCGGAAGATCCGGGCATCGACGTACGGGAAAGCGTAATTTTCCCGCAGCACCGTATCCAGCAGCGGGCGGTTCATCGCGCGGAAGCTGGAAAGATAAAGCTCGCGGGGTTTTTTCAGCGCGAAACAGGCGGCGGCGTTGTAAGTCTTGCTGACCAGTTTTCGCCAGAACGCCTGCCGCTTCCGCGGGTAGGCGCCGTAAGTCACGTCGCATTCGCCTTTGAGCAGAGGCTCCACAAGGGGCGGGACCTCGGAAGGCGGGTTCTGCCCGTCGTCATCCATCGTCACCACAAAATCTCCCTGCGCGTGTTTCAGTCCTGCCATCACGGCCGGGTATTCCCCGGCATTGGGAAAAAGAGACAGGGCCTTCACGACGTGACGGTGCTTTTCGTAAAGCGCCGCGCAGATTTCTTCGGAGCGGTCCGTGGAGGCATCGTTGACGAGAATGATTTCAATCCGGTATTGGGCGCCGAGCCCCGCAAGCTCGTCCACCAGGGGCGTCAGCGTCGCCTCGCTGTTGAAAACCGGAATCACGATCGAGACGAACGGTTTTTCAGCGTCCGAGCGATTCATTCAGGCACCGTACGGTGTACAGGACTTGGGCTTGGGTCATGCCGGGAAAAAAAGGCAGGCTGAGGACTTCGCGGGCAAGGCGCGACGCGTGAGGAAAGCGGCCGGCCGCGGGCCAGGCAAAGGCCTTTTCCCGGAAAACCGGCCGGGGAAAATGAACGAGCGCGGCAATGCCGCGGGATTTCAGGGCGCGGATGATTTTGGCGCGCCGCGGCACTTTGACGGCGAAGACATAGTAGGCCTGGCGCCGGTCTTCGTGCTCCTCGAAACAAATTTCCGGGGGCAGCCGGTCCCGGTACATCTGCGCCAGCCGCCGGCGTTCGCGGACCCAGCCTTTGAGGCGCCGCAATTTCACGCGCAGGATCGCGGCCTGCATTTCGTCCAGGCGGCTGTTGATGCCCGGCTCCACGAAATTTCCTCCGGCGCGGCCGTAATCGCGCAAACGCAGCAGCCTCCGGTAAATTTCTTCGTGCCGCGTGGTCACCGCTCCCGCGTCGCCCAGCGCGCCGAGATTTTTGGTCGGATAAAATGAAAACGCGCCGCAGTCGCCGGAAGCCCCGGCGTTCCGTCCCCGGTAAGAGGCCCCGGCCGCGTGGGCGCAGTCTTCCACAATCTTGAGATTCTTTGCGCGGGCCAGGCGCAGCAGGGGAGCCATGTCGCAGCTTTGCCCGTAGAGATGCACGGGCACGATGGCCTTGGTGCGCGGCGTCACGGCGCGGGCCGCCGCCGCCGGGTCCATCAAGCCGTCTTCCGGCCGCACGTCGACAAGGACAGGCCTGGCCCCGGACCTTGCAATGCCGGTAATCGTCGGATAGGCCGTGAGCGCGCTCGTCAGGACTTCGCCGCCTTTTCCGATGCCGAGCGCCATGAGCGCGAGCGTAATCGCATCGGTCCCGGAAGCGGTGCCGACGCAGTAGGGAGTTCCGGCGGCGCGCGCGAATTCCTTCTCGAAGGCCGCGACCTCGGGTCCCAGGATGAAGCGGCCGTTGGATAAAACGCGGCGCAGCGCAGCCTCGATGCCGGGCCGCGCCGTGCGCAGGGAAGGTTCCAGATCGTTAAAAGGCACTTTCATGAAGGGTTCCGGAACTCCTCGTAATCCCGGATGTAGTCGGATTCGTCAAAGATTCCGGACGCGAGGACAAGCAGGATCGCGCCGTCTTCGAATTTGCGGACTTCATGCCATATTCCGGGCGGGACATAAAGTCCGGTGTCGGGCCCGTCCAGCACGACGGTCTTGGATTTCGTGCCGTCATCCAGGAAAATCTCGGCCTTGCCTTTGAGGCAGAAGAGGACTTGTTCCAGCTGCCGGTGCGCATGGCGCCCGCGGACGGCGCCGGGATTCAGGCGGGTGATCGTATAAAAGCGTTTGATGTCGAAAGGGATCTGGCGTGAAACTTCGCCGACGCTGAGATGCCCGCGGGAACCGCCGTCCAGGACTTGAAGCCGGATCGTTTTGCAGTTTTGGATGTCGCCCATCGCGCACATTATGAATTCCGGCGGGAGGGGAAATCAATATTTATTATCGGGGCGTCCAGGGCGCGGAAATTCGGGGGGCTTTTCAGGCTGTCCCGCGAATTTTATTTGTTCTATAATCCGGGGACATGAAAACTTCCGACCGCCGCCCGGTTTTCACGGCGCTTTTCCTTTTTCTTGCGGCCTTTGCCGCGCGCCTTCTTTTTTATCCGGCCTTCCGGCAGATGAATCCCGCATGGTCCTTCCAGAATCTCGACGTCAATCACTGGCTCGTCATCGCCCGCAACGTCGCCGCGGGGCGCGGGTTCACCGACAGCGCGCTCATGACTTATTTTCAGACGCCCTCCCTTCATGCCACGGCCGCTCGAAGCCCTGTGCCGGTGCTTCTGCTCGCCGGACTGCTGAAAATTTTTCCGGACAGGCTTCCGACCTTTCTGATTTATTCATGGACGCTGTCGGGCCTGAACGCGGCGGCGCTTTATTATCTGGCCCTGCGCCGTCTGAAATCGCGGCGGCTCGCGCTGGTGACCGGGCTCATCTATTGTTTTTATTTTCCCGAAATGGACCGCTCGATCGCCTATGCCGCGGCGTCGGAGGGCGTTTTCATCCTGCTGTTCATTGCGTACTTCCGTTTCTGCAACAGGTGCTTCGACAGGCCGTCGAAAGCGTATGCCGCCGCCGCGGGGCTGGTGTTTGCGCTGGCTTTTCTTTCGAGGCCGGTCATTCTTTTCATGCCCGCGCTTTTTGCCGGGGCGATGATCAAGCACCACCGTGCCCGGGCGCTCGCGCCGCTGGCCTGCTTTGCCGCGGCTGCCGCGCTTTGCGCCGCGCCCTGGACGATGCGCAACCAAAAAGTTTTCGGACGGCCTGTCCTCACCACCACGCTTGGCGGCTACAATCTCCTGCGGCACAACTGGATGATCGAGACCGGAAAATACAAGCTGTGCACGGATGACGACTTCGAGCCCGTGGCGCACCGCGCCGCGGCGGAAACCGGGCGCCCCTTGGAAAGCATGAACGAAGCGGAGCTCGACGCGCTGTTCAAAGAAAAGGCAAAGCAGATCATCCGGCGCTACCCGCTGCGCTACCTCGAGGCGAGCATGATCCGGCTGTTCTGGCTTTGGTACAAGATCGGCGCGGACAGGCCGCTTTACGTCATCCAGAACGCGGTGATCTACGCGTTCCTCCTTCCAGGACTCGTCATGACGCTCTTGCGCCGCAGCCGCCTGGGCTTTATTTCCGTCCATTTTCTTTACTTTATCGTGATGCACGCGGCCATCAACGCGCAGTTCCGGTTCATCGAGCCTCTCATGGGCTTCGGCATCATGATCGCGGTTTTCGCGGCCGCGGATATTTTCGGGTTTCCGCGAAACAGTTCCCCTCCGCCGGTTCCGGGAGTAAAATAATTCCATGGAAACGACCAGCGATTTCAACCTTGCCCGGTTTCTTTTCCTGCGCTCGCTGGCCGTGCTTTATCTCATCGCGTTTCTCGTCGCGCTCAAGCAATTCCCCGCGCTGCTCGGCGAAAAAGGCCTGATCCCGGTTCCGGAATTCGTGAAGCAGGTGCCGTTCAGGGCCGCGCCCAGCCTTTTTTACTGGCATTACTCCGACCGCTTTCTGAAAATTCTTTGCTGGGCCGGGATGCTGATTTCAGGCGGGCTGATGACCGGGCTTTTTGACCGCGGACCCTGGTGGTCCACGACCGGCCTGTGGCTGGTGCTCTGGGTTTTTTATCTTTCGATCGTGAACGTGGGCGAGACCTTTTACAGTTTCGGCTGGGAATCCATGCTGCTCGAAGCGGGATTCTTCGCCGCGTTTCTCGGACCGCGGCTCGCGCCTTCCATCATTCCCATTTTGATTTTACGCTGGATGCTTTTCCGCGTGGAGCTGGGCGCGGGGCTTATCAAGATCCGCGGGGACCAGTGCTGGCGCGATCTCACGTGTCTTTATTACCATCACGAAACGCAGCCCATGCCCAACGGCCTCAGCTGGTATTTCCACCACCTGCCCAGGGCCGTGCAGCGGTCCGGCGTGGCCTTCAGCCATTTCGTGCAGCTTGCGGCGCCGTTCGGCCTTTTCGCGCCGCCCGTCGTCGCGGCGGTATCGGCGAGCCTCATCATCCTTCATCAGCTCATGCTCATCGTCAGCGGCAATTATTCCTGGCTCAACTGGCTGACGGTCGCGCTCGCGTTCACGGCGTTCAGCGATTCGCTGCTCGGGTTTCTGCCGTGGAAGCCGGCGCAGGACCCGCCGAGGCCCGCGGCGTTCAACGCGGTCTTGTATGGTCTTGCCGCGCTCACGATCGTTCTCAGCGTTCCGCCCACACTCAATTTTTTCGCCAGGCGCCAGCTCATGAACGCGAATTACAATCCGTTCCATCTCGTCGGCTCCTACGGCGCGTTCGGCTCCGTGACCCAGGAGCGTTATGAGATCATCGTGAAGGGGACCGGCAGCCCCTTTCCCGCGCCGGAGGCGGATTGGCGCGAGTACGAATTCAAAGGCAAACCCGGAAACGTCATGCGAAATCCGCCGCAGATCGCGCCCTATCACCTGAGGCTGGACTGGCTCATGTGGTTTCTCCCGTTTTCCATGCAGGTGTCCGGCCATCAGGTCATGACACAGGGTTATCCGGTCTGGTTCCTGAGATTCGCGAGGAAGCTGCTCGAGGCGGACCGGCCCACGCTCGCGCTTTTGGGGTCCGACCCTTTTGCGGGAAAGGCCCCGCGCTACCTGCGGGCCGAGGTCTATCTCTATCACTTCACCCGCCCCGAGGAGCGCAGGAAAACCGGGGCCGTCTGGACGCGGGAGGAGATCGGCGATTATCTTCCTCCGGTGGACCTGGAGCGCCTGAAAAATATCTAATCGCAATGGCTTTTTCCCCCGGGCCAACCTATAATCTTCCAAAATTAACCTCCAGGATCCCATGACGGAAACTTCCGACAATCAGCTGACGCTCATCGAAATCCTCGAGATGTGGCCTGTCCTGTCCGCGGACGAACGCGTCGAAGCGTTCGAGATGCTGGGGCGTGAGGTGGCGCAGGAATTTTTTCTGGCGCTTTCGGCGAGCGAGCGCAGCGAGATGATCTTCCGCCTTCCGGAAGGGGAGAAAAAACTCTGGATGCGGCTGCTCCCGCCGGACGACGCCGCCGACATCATCCAGAAGGCGCCGGAAGACATGCGCACCTCGCTGGTGGCCCTTCTCGACGACAACACCCAGCGCGAAGTCAGCGCGCTCCTGTTGTACCGCCAGGACGTGGCCGGCGGCCTCATGAACCCGCGCTTTGCGCGCATCCAGCCCGACGTCACGGCCGACGAGGCCATCCGCTACCTCAGGCTCCAGGCCCAGGGCCGTCTGGAAGGCATTTATTACGTGCTGGTCCTCGATGAAGAGCAGCGTCTTATCGGCATCATTTCTTTCCAGGACCTTTTCCGCGCGGCGCCCGACAAGAAAATCCGGGACATCATGAAGACCGACGTGGTCACGGTCACCGAAGACGAAGACCAGGAAGTGGTGAGCAAGCTTTTCACGCAGTACAAATTCCTGGCCCTGCCGGTCGTGGATGCGCAGCGCCGGATCAAGGGCGTCATCACCGCCGACGACATCCTGCGCACGGTGCAGGCCGAGGCCAGCGAAGACATCCAGAAAATGGGCGGCATGGAAGCTCTCGAACGCCCGTACATGCAAATCGGTTTTTTCCAGATGCTGAAAAAGAGGGCGGGCTGGCTCGTGTTTCTCTTCCTGGGTGAAATGCTGACCGCCTCCGCCATGTCGCATTTCGAGCAGGAGATCGCGCGCGCCGTCGTGCTCGCGCTTTTCGTGCCGCTCATTATTTCCAGCGGCGGCAATACCGGTTCGCAGGCGACGACCCTGATCATCCGAGCCCTCGCGCTGGGCGAATTCCAATTGAACGACTGGTGGAAAATCGTGTACCGCGAATTGGGCATCGGCCTTGGGCTCGGCCTGATTCTTTCCGCCATCGGATTCATCCGCATTCTCGTCTGGCAGAGCATCTTCCATCTCTACGGACCGCATTATCTTCTCGTGGCGGCGTCCGTTTCCCTCAGCCTCATCGGCGTCGTGGTCTGGGGAACGCTTGCCGGTTCCATGCTTCCCTTTGTCCTCAAGCGCCTGGGTTTTGACCCGGCCAGTGCCTCCGCTCCGTTCGTGGCCACGCTGGTCGACGTTTCCGGCATCGTGATTTATTTCACGGTGTCCGCCCTCATCCTCCACGGCACGCTTCTCTAACTTCCCCCGTCGGAGGTTTGCTTACCCGCTTTCGTGCTAAAGCCCGATTCCTGCGGAGGGGCCGCCGGCTTACCATGAACCCGCGGAAAACGGAAAGGACTTAACTCCGTCCGCAGGAGCAGCCATGAAGCAGCCCCGTGCCAGGCCGGACCCGCGGGCCTCTTCGATTTTTACCGCCGGGATATTCATCTTTCTGCTTTGGCATCTTTTCCGCGTGTCGCTTCCTTTCATCGAGCCCCTTTTCTGGGCCGCCGTTCTTGCCGTGGCCATGAATCCCATTTATAGGAAGCTGGCCCGCAGGCTTCGCGACGGATCCTGGGCCGCGGGATTTCTTACCGTGCTGGTCGTGCTGATCCTCGCGCCTTTTTTGATCTGGGGGCTTGTCGCCGTTTTCCAGCAGCTCGTCGAATTCGCGGACACGGCGCGCCGATCCATCGAAGACGGCAGCTTCCAGCGATGGACGCAGCAGATTTTTTCCGTGCCGTGGGTGCAGCAAACGGAGAAGCTTTTTTTCCGCCACCGGGGCGCGCTTCAGGAAAGATTGCCGCATTGGGCGGGCGAGGCGGCCGGCACCATGGGAAGCTTCGCGGCCCTTCATGCCGCCGCGCTCACCAAGTCCATGCTCGTCATGACCTTCAAAGTCGTCCTCGCGCTTTTCATGCTGTTTTTCTTCCTGCGGGACGGGCGCCGGTTCAGCCGGTTCGTGATGGACCTGCTTCCGCTGGAGAGCTGGTACAAGGAAAGGATCCTGCGCGAGGTGGGCGGCGTGACGAACGCCGTGATCCAGGGGATTTTTGCCGTCGCGGTCCTGAAAGGCATCTTTGCCGGGATTCTATTTTTGCTTTGCGGCGTCGCCTACGCGCCGCTTCTCGGCATGGCCACGGTGTTCGCGTCGTTCATCCCGCTCATCGGCTCCGCCACGGTCTGGCTGCCCGTCGGCGTCATGTTCCTCCTCGACGGGGATTATGCCCGCGCCACGATTGTCCTCGCGGTCGGAGGCATCGTGATCAACTCCATCGACAACGTCGTCCAGCCGCTGCTCGTCGGAAAAAAAATCCAAATGCCTTTTTCCGTCCTGATGCTGGCCATGCTGGGCGGCATGCTGAGCTACGGCATGGCGGGGGTTTTTATCGGGCCTCTCGTCGTCGCGCTTTTTCTGACGGTCGTTCCGATTTACCGGAAAAAATTTTTCCGGTCCACGGTCCGGCGGCGCATCCCCGCATCCCGCCCGGAAGAATTTCCCGAACGCCTCGCGGGCTGAGCCCCTCCTTTTCTCTACAACTTTTCTCCCGCTTTTCCTGATCGCCTTCAGCCGGAACGGGTTTAAGATGGCAGGCGTCTGTCAACGGAACCGACGCAACAGATTCAAACCGTAACAGGAGACATTATTTATGGCAACGCTTACACAGCTCAAAAAACCGTCCCCGGCAGGCGCGAAAAAGTTTTTCAACGCCAAGAATTCCTTCACCACCGGCCCGGTGGAGGTGTGGCACACGATCGACGAAGGGCAGGACGTCAATATCATCGACGTGCGCGAGGCGCATGATTTCCGGACCGCGCATGTTCCCAACGCGCTGAACCTTCCCCGGGAGCAGTGGCATAATACGGAAGCTCTTTTCAAAGACAAGGCCAACATCGTTTACTGCTATTCCCAGACGTGCCACCTTGCCGCCAAGGCCTGCGAGGAATTCGCTTCGAGAGGTTTTCCCGTCATGGAAATGGAAGGCGGTTTCGCGGCCTGGCAGAAGTACAACCTGAAAACCGAAACGTGATCAGGCTGCAGGCTTGGGCTTGTCGAGGCTGGCCAGGATGGATTCCACCTGAGGCCTCAGCGGCGAGTCCGGATGCAGGGTGAGAAATTTGCGGGCGGCTGCCCGGGCTTGGTCCGGGCGGCCGGTTACCGCAAGAAAGCCGGCATAGTTCATCAAGGTCTCGGCGGAATCCGGATCCAGTTTCAAAGCGGCCTGGTAAGCCTGCTCCGCTTCCGGCAATCTTCCGAGAAGGGCAAGGGCGCGGCCGCGGTTGGCCTGAATTTCGGGCCTTTGCGGATCGAGTTGCGCCGCCTTGTCAAAAGCCGCGAGCGCCTTGTCGTATTGTCCCATGGACGCATACAAAAAGCCCAGGCTGTTATGAATGATGGGCGTGTTCGGCTCGATTTCCAGAGCTTTCTGATAATATCCCGCCGCTTTTTCGAATTCCCGTTTCTGCGCGTAAATGTTGCCGAGCCCGCGGTAAGCGCCCGCGTGATGAAAGAGCACCGCGGCTTTTTCAAATTCCGGGATCGCGAGATCCGGTTTTCCCTGCTCGACGTAATGCATTCCCAGATTGAAATAAGGCGAGCTCCATCCCTGCGGCGCGCTTTTCTGCGCCTCGGTCCAAAGCGCTTCGGGATCGGCCCACACGTCCTGCCGTTTTAAATTCAGCGCCGAAAAAACAACGCCCAGCGCCACGGCAAGCGCCACGCACGCGCGCGTCCCGGCTTTGGCGCGCAAGGCCAGGAATACGAGCGCATAAATTCCCACGAGCGGCAGGTACAGCCAGCGGTCCTGCATGAAATCCAGCATGGGAATGATGTTCAGCACCGGCGCGAGCAGGATGAAATACCACGCGCCCCAGAAGAAAAGTTTTTTGTTCCGGCCGTGCAGCATGTACAGGCCGGCAAGCGAAAGCGCGGTCCCGAGCGCGGAGAAAAAAAGGCGCGGGTCGAGCGGTGCATACGGCCCGAAAGGATAGCGGATGCTTTGGCCCATGGGAATGAAGACCAGCTGGAAATATTTCATCATGGCCGCTTGCCCCGTGAGGAGGGTCGTGAGCCTAGACGGCGCCGCGGCGTGCGCGGCCGCGGGAACGTGAGAGAAAGCGACGGACAGCGCGGCCATGGCCGCGGCAAAGACGAAAAACGGAACGTAATAAAGAATTTCTTTTTTGAGCGGCCGGCCGAAGGCGTGATCGTAAGCCGCCATCAAAAGCGGAAGCGTGACCGCCAGCGGCTTGGCCAGGCAGGCCAGCACGAAAAGCACAAACCCAAGTGCGCCATACAAGGCAGGGCGCCGCGGCCGCGCCAGGTGGCAGCAGAAAGACGCGAGATAGAACGCGAACGAAAGCACGTTTTTCCTTTGAGAAATCCAAACGACGGATTCGGTCTGCACCGGATGCACGCCGAAAACAAGGGCCGCGCCCGCGGCCGCGGTCCAGTCGCCGGTGAGTTTCAGGACGATAATGAAAACAAGGACGAGGTTGAAGAGATGCAGCGCGAGGTTCGTGGCGTGAAAACCCGCGGCGTTGAAGCGGTAAAGCTGGTAGTCCAGGGCGAGGCTCACCATGCTGAGCGGCGCGTAAAGTCCCGCGTAAGTCCTGGTGAAAAATTTTTTCAAATGGGGAAGCGAGAGCTCGCGGATGTCGGGATTCTGCACCACGTATTCCGTGTCGTCCCAGTTGATGAAGGGAAACGACAGCGCGCGCGCGTAAACCGCCGCGGTCACGGCAAGGACGGCGAGAAGCGCGGCAACGTGCTTCGGCGCCCAAAGCCTCACCGCGGGCTCAGGAGAAGCCGTGCGGGAAAGCCGCCCGATTTCTTCTTCCACCTGGCGGCGGCTCACGTTGAGCGCGCGCGCGATCTCGCGCACGGTCTTGCCGCGGTAATGGCCGCGTATGTAATTCAGTTCATCTTCGTCCACGCGCTTATTATATAGAAATCGTCCGGGGGCCTCTGCCTTTTTTGAAATTTTCCCGCCGCGTGATACAATGCGCTTCCCCAAAAAGCAGGCCCCCCCTAGTCCCGGGCGCGGCTCGGAAAGGAAAGCCAAATGAAGAATCAGATGAAAACCATGGTCCTTTTGGTCACGCTGAGCGCGATCTTCCTGAGTTTGGGTTACATGCTGGGGGGGCGTTCCGGGATGGAATACGCCTTGATCATGTCCTTTGTGATGAATTTCGGGGCGTATTGGTTTTCCGACAAGATGGTGCTCGCCATGCACCAGGCTCGCCCCATCGGGCCCGGCCACGAATCGGGCGTGTATGAGATCATCCAGGAGCTTTGCCAGAAAAGCGGGCTTCCCATGCCGAAAGTCTACGTGACGCCGCAGATGGCGCCGAATGCCTTTGCCACGGGCCGCGACCCGAACCACGCCGCGGTTGCCGTGACGCAGGGCATCCTTCAGGTGCTTGACGCCCGCGAGCTGCGCGGCGTGCTCGCGCACGAGATCTCGCACGTGCGCAACCGCGACATCCTCGTTTCCACGATCGTGGCCTGCATCGCGACCGCCATCATGTACCTTTCGCACATGATGCGCTGGTTCGGCGGCTACGCCCTGCGTTCAAGCCGCGACGACGATGACCGCGGCGGCGTCAACCCGCTGGCTTTGATTCTCACGATCGTTCTCGCGCCGCTGGTGGCGACACTCATCCAGGCCGCGGTTTCCCGGACACGCGAATACATGGCGGATGAATCCGGGGCGCACGTCTGCGACGATCCGGAGGCGCTCGCCTCGGCTCTGGCCAAGATTTCAGACCCGTCCGTCCTCCGTCAGCTGGGGCAGCGTTACGAATTGTCGCCGCAGCTCCTTCCCGCGGTCAGCCATCTCTACATCGTCAACCACCTTTCCGGAGATACGCTTTTCAGCCTTTTCTCCACGCATCCTCCGGTGAAGCAGCGCATCGAACGGCTGATGGCGATGGGGCATTCCCATTAAGCGCATCCTCTTCACGCCGGCCCGCCGGCCAGTATCAGTTTTTTCCCGATAGACGCTTCCATGCCCCGGGAGAAAAATAAGGCCATGGCCCAGACGAACGAGACGGCCGCTCCGGCGCGCCGCATCCTCATCCTCTACAACGCGTGGTCACGCCACAGGCGCGTTAAATTTTCGGATTACCTGAGCGAGCTTGCCAAGCTCGGCGCGCAGGTGGAAGCCCGCACCATCACCCGCAGCTTCGATTTCAAAGCCCTGCTCGCGGACGCGGCCGATTTCGACTGCCTGGTCGTGGCGGGCGGGGACGGCACGGTTTCCGGCGCCGCAGGAGCGCTTCAGGGGACGGGAGTTCCCATCCTGGCTTATCCCGGCGGCACCGCCAATCTGCTGGCGCGCAATCTCGGCATGCCGGCCAATCCCAAGGCGCTCGCGGAGCTCACGCTGAACGGCAAGACCCTCCAAGCGGATCTCGGCGAAATCGAGTACGTGCGGGCGCCGAGGCGCTGGCGGCGTTTTACAAAGCACGGCCGGGCGGCGGGAACCTTCCGTACTTATTTTTCCATCATGGCCGGCTGCGGTTTCGCGGCGCGCCTCATGATGCAGGCCCAGCCGCTGAAATCAAAGTGGGGCGAGGCCGCGTACTGGCTCAGCGCGATGTGGAATTTTTTTCCGCGCCGCGCGAAGTTCCGCATGACTCTCGACGGCAAGACCCTCGACGTCAAGGGCATCGGCATCCTCATCATCAACTTCGAAAAAATCCAGTTCAACCTCAAGGTTGTACCGCAATCTTTTGCGGACGACGGCAAATTCGACATCGTCGTCGTTAAATCGCGGAGCCTTTTCGGACTCGCGCCCGTAATTTGGGGCGCGTTGCGCCAGCGCCTGGGACTTTCCCGCAGGGACGTGCCGGAAGTCATGGAGACTTACCGCGCTACGGACGTGGAAATCCAGAGCCGGCCTCCGCTGCGTCTGCAATGCGACGGCGAAGTCCTGAAAAAAGCTTCCGGTTTTAAGATTCACATGCATCCGGGCGCCGCGGTCTTCGTCTGCGGAAACAGGGAAGCGTGTCAGGTGACGGAAAGCAAACCGCAGGCGGCCAGAATCTCAGGGAGGAATCCATGAAAAAGATTTTAATTCTATTGTGTCTTGCTTTCCCGGCGGCGGCCTTTGCCGCGGAACAGCCCGCGGCCCCGCTTTCGATAGACGCCCTTCACGGACGCGTCAATGAAATCGAAACCACGTGGGACAAGGCGAAGAAGGATTACAAGACGGAATATCAGCAGCTGATCGGACAGGTCCAGGACACCATCAAGCAGCATGAGGCCACGCTCGACAACGGTGATACCAAACTCAGGGACCGGCTCAACGAAGAGAGAAGAGATCTGGAGCGCATGCGTGACCAGATCAAGCGCAAGCTCGCGGAGGTTTCCGGCGCGGATACGATCAGTTTGTCCAAGGTCGGCGAAAACCTGAAAGACAAGATCGAGGACATGAAGGACTAAGCTAGTTCTCGCTTCCTTTTCCGGAAAGATACTCGAGGGCGGCCGCTTTGATCTTGGCCGCGGTTTGCGGCATGTTCTCGTCAAGCCACAGCAGCATGGAAAGATAGCCGGGGATCAGGGAAGCGGTTTTTTCGCGGCGGGGCATCGTGCCCACGACCGTTTTGAGCATCGGGCTTTTCTCACGGAGAACCTGCTGGATGGCAAAGCTCACGGCTTTTTCCATCATCGGGCCCACGATGTAATGAGAATGGACCCGGCAGATTTCCTTCAGGTTTGAACCCTGCATCTGATGGGCGTCCGCGAAATGGTACGCGCAAAAAAGAGAGAAGGCATGGCTCTTGGAAAGCGCGTTCCAGCATTCCTCCAGCCAGATGGCGCCTTCGACGTTGCCCTCCTGCCAGAGCAGGTTGACCATTTCCCCGTAAGCGCTGATTTTTGCTTCCGGATGCGCGGCGCGGGTTTCTTCCAGGAGGCTGCCGATGATTTTGCTGAAGCGGGAATAATCCGCCTGTCCGTCCGGTTTCATGAACCGGGCAAGCGTTTGCCGGGCGTCGAGGCAGCGAAAAAGCCCCGAGGCTTCCAGCCTCTTGAGATCCGCGGCCGGTTCGAGCCGCTGCCTGAAAAGCTGCAGGTGCGCGGGGGTGGCGATGAGGATGACGGCCCCGCCGGTGGTCAGCGCCTGGTGCGCATAGACGGCCACGGCTTCGACAAGATAGTCTTCGTTTCCATAGATTTGGACGAGATGGCTGCCGGCGTCGGCTTTTTTCAGCGTCTCAAGCGTGAAGTCATTGAATCTGTTTTTCATGCTCCAAGTGTACCCAACCGTCCCGGCGGCCGGCCACGGCAAATGGCTGTAAACTTTGTAGGGGAAACCCCGGTTTTTTTAATTCCGGGGAAGCGTGAAGAAAAACGCCGCGCCCTGGCCGGGTTGGGAACGCAGCCAGATCTTGCCGCCCATGCTTTCGACCATTTTCTTCGTGATGGAAAGGCCGAGGCCCGTGCTGTCCGGATGGCTGCTGTACGTGTGGAAAATGTGGAAGGCCCTTTCCTGGACCTCCTGAGGAATGCCGGGGCCGTTGTCGCGGATCTCGAACTGGTAGTCTCCATTGTGCTCCGACGAGGAAACGCAGATGAGGCCTTCCGCTTTGTCCATGAATTTGACGGCGTTGCCCAAAAGGTTCTGGAAAATCTGGCTGACGCGCACTTTTTCGCAGGGAAGGACCGGCAGCTTGTTTTCCACGTTGATCTGGATCGACGCCGGCGGGCACAGGAGGCGGGTGACGTCAACGACCAGCTCATTGAGGTCCACGAGCTGCTTCTGTTCTTTGGACCGGCCGGCTTTGGAATAATCCAGGATGCCGTCGATCATGTTTCGCATGTGCTTCGCATTCGACAGAATAAGCTGCACCTGCTCCTGGCTTTTCGGATTGAACTGGCGCCCGTAATCCGCGTCAATCCACGACGTGAGCGTCTGGATGGCCGTCACCGGCGCCTTGAGGTCATGCGCCACGACATACGCAAAATCGTTCAGCTCGCGGTTCATGTCCGCAAGCTCCTTTTCCGCCACCGCCCGCTCGCGGTCGAGCTTGTCGAGGTAATGCGCGTTCAGGAAAATGATGATGGAAAAGATGACCATGATCGACACGACCAGCAGCATGACACCGAATTCCGCGGTGTAGTACTGGCCTTTGACGCCGATGAGCGGCAGCCATCCGAGAACGACGGGCATGAGGATGACCGACGGCAGGAGCTTCCTTGCGGTCAAGCCGCCGACCGTGGAGGCCGTGAGCACGGCGGCGACGCCCTCCTTGGGCCTCACGAAAAGAAAGCCCAGGCAGAGAAGGATCATGTTGATCGCGGACTCCGCCGCCATGCCCGACAAGACGCCGATGCGGTAAATGGCTTCGATTTTGTAAAAATAGCGCATGAACCCCACGACTGCGATCCAGAGGACGGCGATGTTCAGGCATTGCGCCGGCCAGTAGCCCGCCGGCAGGTCCACGACAATCAGAGCCAGGCCGAAGATGAAAAAATTGAAAGCCGTGAACGGCATCATGCGCGCGGGAAACAGCCCGCCGGGCGCGGGGTAAGGATCGAAGATGAGGGCCTGGTCGACCTTGAAATCCACGCCTAAGATATATTCCGCGAGCGTGAGCATGCCGACGATGCAGCAGATCGCGGCTGAGATTTTCGCAATCCAGAACAGCCTGCGGTTTTTCTGAGCGCTTAAAGCCAGCGAAAGGCCGCCGAACATCATCGCGAGCGCGGTGTTGGCTTTCATCGGACTGAAGCCGGGAAGCCCGATGTCCTCGTCGGGCCAGTGGCGGAAACGTCCGAACAGCACGTACCACGCGAACAGGATCGCCGCGCATCCGCAGATATAGGGCAGATATTCCAGGGGCCGGAAAAAAGAGGGACTCTTTTCCTTCATGCCGCTACTTAAGCCTTCCCCACATTTTCAGGGTCTCGATGGCTTCGGCCAGCGCTTTCGTGTCGTAATTTTTGGGAATGAAGAACGTGCTTTCTTCTTCGTACGCCGCGCGCACGTCTTCGGCGTCCGCGTAAGAAGAATTCAGGATGATCGGAATGTCTTTCAGGCACGCGTTGGCCCGGATTTTTTTCAGGACATGAAGCCCGTTTTCGCCGTCGGCAAGCCTGAGGTCCACGATAATCAGGTTGGGGAGGGGATTCCCGACCGCGAGGGACTCTTCGAGGTAAGCGAGGGCTTTTGTCCCGGTATCGAAATTGACCAGGTTGTTTTCGTAGCCTAAACGTTCCATCATGTGCTGGATCATCTGGACATGCGAGGGGCTGTCCTCGATCATCAGAACCCGGAGTTTGAAAAGTGTTTCCATCATAGAGAGACCGCCTTCCTGAGGATTTGTTTCCAGAATGCTATTTTACGGAAAAAATCGGGGCGGCCTTTCGGTGAAACCCTGATTTTTACGGGCTCTTGTCGGTAAATGCCTGACAAAATCAGAAGGGAAAAAGGCTGCAGGCGAGCAGGATAAGCACCGCGAGGGTAATGCAGGTGTAGAGGGTATCGCGCTGTTTCCAGAACGCAAAGACGGAAAAGGCCACGCGGCAGACGGGCGTCGCCATGAGGACGATGAGGCCCAGCTGGATGAGGCCCCGCCGCCTCCCGGAAAAGGCGTCTTTCATGATGCCTGAAAGCGTGCGAAGGTCTTCGGGCTCGCCGCGGAAATTCGCGTAATCGGAACGCATGCCGCCGTAATGCAGGAGGTAAAGAATCCCTCCGGCCAGCACAAGCGCGGCAGCGGCAGCGACGCCGGTCCTTAAAAGCAGGCCCAGCCGCTCTTCCGTGCGCCGTTCCGCAAGTTCAAAATCTTCCCGTGAATCCGCCATAGATCATCTCGATGGAAAGAAAAAAAATAACGGCCCCGAAAAGAAGCCGCAGGTTGCGCGCCTTGGCTTTGATTAAAATCCGGCTGCCCCAAAAAGCGCCCGTCAACACGCCCAGCATCACCGGCATGCAAAGGCCGGGATCGATGTAGCCCCGGTTGAGATAAATCCCGGCGCTGGCCGCGGCCGTCACGCCGATCATGAAATTGCTTGTGGTCGTGGAGACTTTGAAAGGCAGCCGCATCATCCTGTCCATGGCCAGGACCTTGACGGCTCCGGACCCGATGCCCAGCAGCCCGGAAAGGATGCCCGCGACCCAGGTCAGAAAAAAACCGGCGCGGACGCGGTAAACTTCGTATTTTTTTATTCCTTCCTGCGACGGATAGGAGCCGTTCAATTTTAATTTTGCGGCCAGCGGGTCGGGCGCGGGCGGCGTTTTGGGAACGTGCCGCCCGGCTGCCGTCTGCAGCGCGGAATACAGCAGGACAAAACCGAAGATGATGCCGATGACCGACGTCGACACCTGCGCGGCAAGCCAGGCGCCGCAAAGCGCGCCGGTCGTGGTGGCCAGTTCCAGGAACATGCCGATGCGCATGTTCGTGAATCCTTCTTTGACGTAGGACGCCGCGGCTCCCGAAGACGTGGCGATGACCGACACCAGAGAAGCGCCGATGGCGTACCGGATGTCCACGTGGAAAAGCAGCGTGAGCATGGGAACGATGACAACACCCCCGCCGAGCCCCGTCAGCGCGCCAAGCAGGCCCGCGCTGAGAGAACCCGTGAAAACAAGCGCCGAGAACTGAAGAAGAGTCATGGCCGCAGGGTAACGCGTCAAGGGAGCGCTGTCAATCACAGGAAAAGCCCCGCCTTTATGTTATGATAGAGCCATTTCGCGAAAGGTGATTCATGCCGCTCGACTCTTTTCATCCCGCCCTCCGGACATGGTTCGAAAGCCGCCTTGGCAGCCCGACGCCCGCGCAGACCCAGGCCTGGCCCGCGATTCGGCAGGGAAAACACGTCCTGATTTCCGCGCCGACCGGAAGCGGTAAAACGCTTGCCGCGTTTTATGCCGTGATCAACGACCTCGTCGTCCAGAGCCGCGGCGCGCCGCTGCCGGACCGCACGTTCGTCGTGTACGTGTCGCCGCTGAAAGCGCTGAGCAACGACATTCACGTGAACCTGAACGTCCCGCTCGGCGGCATCGAAGAGGAGCTGGAAAAATCCGGCCACGCGCCCGCCGGCATTACCGTGGCCGTGCGCACCGGCGACACCACGTCGCGCGAACGCCAGCGCATGCTGAAAAAGCCGCCGCACATTCTCGTGACGACTCCCGAGTCGCTCTACCTTTTGCTCACCAGCGAAAGCGGCCGCCGCATGCTGGGCGGCGTGAAGACGCTCATCGTTGACGAAATCCACGCCATGATCGGCGACAAGCGCGGCTCGCATCTCGCGCTGTCGGTCGAGCGCATGGAGTCCCTGGCCGGGCGGCCGCTGCAGCGCATCGGGCTTTCCGCGACTCAAAAGCCGCTCGACATGGTCGCGCGCTTTCTCGTCGGCAATCAAAACATCAAAGCCCCTCTCCCTAACCCTCTCCCCGCTGCGCGGGGAGAGGGAAGGGTGAGGGGGGAACCGGATTGCGTGATCGTCGACACCGGCCACCGCCGCAAGCTCGACCTGCGCATCGAAGTGCCGAAGTCGCCGCTCACCGCGGTCATGAGCAACGAAGTCTGGGGCGAGCTTTACGAGCGGCTCGTGGAACTCATCAACGAGCACAAGACCACTTTGATTTTCGTGAACACGCGGCGCTGGGCCGAGCGCCTTGCGCGCGGGCTTGCCGAGCGCATCGGCGAAGAGCATGTCAGCTCGCACCACGGCAGCATGAGCAAGGAGCACCGCCACGACGCGGAAAAAAGATTGAAGGCCGGGCATTTGAAAGTGCTGGTGGCCACGGCTTCGATGGAGCTGGGCATCGACATCGGCTCGGTCGAACTCGTCGTTCAGTTTGCCTCGCCCAAACGCATCGCGGCTTTTCTGCAGCGCGTGGGCCGCAGCGGCCATACGGTGGGCGGGACGCCTAAAGGCATTTTATTTCCGCTCTCGCGCGACGACCTGGTGGAATGCGCCGCGCTTTTCGACAGCGTGCGCCGAGGCGAGCTCGACCGCATCCTCATGCCCGAGAAGCCGCTCGACATTCTCAGCCAGCAGATCGTGGCGGAAGTTTCCTGCCAGGAATGGAAGGAAGACGATCTCTTCCAGCTTTTCCGGAAGGCCTATCCGTACCGCGATCTCCAGAAAGAAGAATTCCTGGAGCTTGTGCGCATGCTTTCGGAAGGCTACACCTCGCGCCGCGGCAGGCGGGGGACGTACCTTCATTACGACGCCGTGAACGGACGTCTGCGAGGACGGCGCGGCGCGCGGCTTGTCGCGCTCACCAACGGCGGTTCGATTCCCGACATGTTCGATTACGAAGTCGTGCTGCAGCCCGAAGGCATCACGGTCGGCACGCTGAACGAGGATTTCGCGCTCGAGTCGCTGGCCGGCGACATCTTCACGCTCGGCAGCCACTCGTGGCAGCTGATCCGCGTCGAAGGACTGAAGGTCATGGTGCGCGACGCCGCGGGGAAGCCGCCCACGGTGCCGTTCTGGCTGGGGGAAGGCGCGTCGCGCAGCGCGGAGCTCAGCGAATCCGTGTCGCGCTTTCTGGAAACGATCGGCAAGATGCTGGACGAAGAGCCGCTGCCTTCGATCGCGGACACCGATCCCGCCGCTCGGCCGCCCGAGCTTTCGCTCACCCGGCATCGCGCCGTGCGCTGGCTTGTCGACGAAGTCGGCATCAGCCCGGCCGCAGCGGAACAGATCGTGATTTATTTATGGATGGGGAAGACCGGGCTCGGACTCATGCCCGGCCAGAAGAAAATCGCGATGGAACGCTTCTTCGATGAAACGGGCGACATGCACCTGGTCATCCATTCCGTGTTCGGCAGCCGCATCAACCGCGCCTGGGGCCTGGCGCTGCGGAAAAAATTCTGCCGCAAATTCAATTTCGAGCTGCAGGCCGCGGCCGGGGAGAACAGCATCATCCTCTCGCTCAGCTCGTCGCACAGCTTCCCTCTGGACGAAGTGTTCCATTACCTCCATTCCAAAACCGTCTGCGACACCGTGATCCAGGCCATGCTCGATTCCCCGATTTTCGAAATCCGCTGGCGCTGGAACGCGACGCGTTCGCTCGCCATCCTGCGCAACCGCGGCGGCAAGCGCGTGCCTCCGCAGATCCAGCGCATGCAGGCCGAAGACCTGATCGCGCAGGTTTTTCCCGACCAGATCGCCTGCGCGGAAAACCTTCCGCGCGAGATCGAAGTGCCCGAGCACCCGCTTGTGCGGCAAGTCGTGCACGATTGTTTGAACGAGGCCATGGAAATCACGGCGCTGGAAGACCTGCTCCGCAAGATCGAGGGCGGCGAAGTGGAAATCATCGCCAAGGATTTGCGTGAGCCTTCGGTGTTCGCGCAGGAAATCATTAATGCGCGGCCGTACGCGTTCCTGGACGACACGGAATTCGCCGAGCGCCGCGTGAACGCGATCCGTAACCGCGGCTGGCTGGATCCGGGCGAAGCCGAAGACCTTAGCAGGCTCGACCCGCAGGCCGTCGCGCGCGTGAAAGAAGAAGCCTGGCCTGAAGCGCGCGACGCGGACGAATTGCACGACGCGCTCATGATTCACGGCTTCATCGTGGAAGACGAGGGCGTCACGAGCCGCTGGAAAGATTTTTTCGAGGCGTTGATCGAACAGGGGCGCGCGGCCCGGCTTTTCGCGCGCAAGGATCACGCGCTTTGGATCGCGGCCGAGCGCCTGCCCATGCTGGAAGCCGTATATAAGGAAGCGCCGCTTGTCCCGCGCGTCAAAGTGCCCGGCGCCATGATCCAGACCTATTCCAAAGAAGAGGCGCTGCGCGAAATCATCCGCGGAAGGCTCGAGGCCCTGGGCCCGGTCACGGTCCGGCAGCTCGCCGAAGACGGTGCGCTTGCGGAAAGCGGCGCGCGGCAGGCGCTGCTCGAACTCGAAAACGAAGGCTTCGTGTTTCGCGGAAAATTCAGCGGCGGGGAAGAAGAGGAATGGTGCGAGCGCCGCCTTCTGCAGCGTATCCACCGCTACACCATCGAAACCCTGCGCCAGGCCATCCAGCCGGTCAGCCTCCAGGATTTCACGCGCTTTCTTTTCGCGCGCCACGAGATGGAAGAGGACACCGAGCGCACCGGCCCGCAGGTGCTGCAGGAAGTTTTAGAAAAGCTCGAAGGCTTCGAAGCGCCGGCGGTTTCATGGGAAACCGACCTCATCCCGTCGCGCATCGCGGAATATGACCCGCTGTGGCTGGACGCGCTTTGCCTTTCGGGCAAGATCGCGTGGAGCCGTTTTCACGCGCCGAAAAACTACGGCGAAGAAGGCGGGCGCTCCGGGCCCGTGAAAAATACGCCGATCAGCCTGGTGCCGCGCGGCCGCATGAATTTGTGGCGGCGGCTTTCGAGCGGAAACGAAAACGGACAAGAAAAGAATCTCAGCACGCCCGGGCAGAAAGTGTTCGCGCATTTGAAGGCCGAGGGCGCGAGCTTTTTCGAAGACCTTGTTTCGCGCACAGGCCTGCTGCCGGGCCATGTGGAAGAAGGGCTCGCGGAGCTCGTGTCCGCCGGGCTTGCCGCGAGCGACAGCTATGCGGGCCTGCGCTCGCTGCTCACGCCGGAAAAAAACAAAAAAGGAAAGCCATTACTGGGGATCGAGCAAGCCGGCCGCTGGTCGGTCACGCATAACTTTCCGGTGCCGGACGAAAAAACGCCCGATTACGAAACGCTCGAGCAGCTTGCTTTCATTTATCTCAAGCGCTGGGGCGTTCTGTTCCGCTCACTGATGGAAAAAGAATCCTTTGCCATGCCGTGGCGCATCCTCGTGCGTGTCTTGCGGCGGATGGAGCTGCGCGGGGAAGTGCGCGGCGGCCGTTTCGTGTCGCAGGTGAGCGGCGAACAATTCGCGCTTCCCGAAACCGTGGAAGAATTGCGCAAGACCCGAAGCCGCCCTTTAAATGGAAAGCTCATCTCGATTTCCGCGGCGGATCCTCTGAATCTCCTGGGCACGATCCTGCCCGGCCGGAAAATTTCCCGGCTCACGCACAACCGCATCGTGTTCCGCGACGGCATCCCGCTGGCCGTCCTGGAAAGCGGGGCCGTCCAGTACCTCAAAGAGTTCCCCGCGGCCGAAGAATGGCAGGTCCACAAGGCCCTGCTAAGGGGCAAATATCCTCCTAAGCTCAAGTACTATCTGGGGAAGCATTAAAATCGGCCGGAAGGCCGATCCTGTAGGGATTGTAAATAGTTCAAAATGTCTAACATTGTCCTATTGTAGCCCACCAGGGGCTTCCCTTATACTTCGGCGTTTTTAATCCCACTCGGCCCGGAGAAAAGTCATGAAAAAAATTGCCCTTACCGTCCTCGTTCTTTCGTTCGCATTTCTTTCGTCTTCCAAAGCTTTCGCGGGAGGCGCTTACGGCATCGATTCCATCATCGACAACAACACGGGCGATAACTGGCTCGACTCCACGCCGACGCTGCAGCGCGGTTCCACGTACAACGTGACCGTCCACGGCGGCTTTGCAGGACTTTTAACTTACCCGGAAGATCCCGCGGAGCTCGGCCTCTATGCCGATTTCGACGGGACACGCTCTCCTTCCCAGTGGTCGACGTTCCTGGGCGCTCCCGTTATTCAGGGAACGGATTCGCCGGACGTCCTGGCTTTTGGCCCGCTCGTTTTCGCGGAATACGGCCTGACGGGAAATTTTCTCGTGCCCAATGACGCGGCCGCGGTCGGATCTTTCTTTGCTTACATCAGGCCCGGAAGTGCCGGCGCGAC
>DATJFP010000030.1 GCA_035495615.1 Verrucomicrobiia bacterium
ACGCGCGGGCTCGCCGCCGAGACGGATCGTCACCCGCTTGAGGCTGCCGGTGAAAAGCTGGGCCGGGATCTGGGCGATTTTTTCCGCGACCGTGATCCAGGGCCGCGCGGCTTTCAGCGTTTCCGGGTCGAGGTTCGGGAGGTTGACCGCGTTCTTGATCGCGCGGCCGAGAAGCGCGTCGATCACCTGCAGCGTCACGTCGACCGCCACGTTCTCCTGCGCTTCGTTCGTGGCCGCACCGAGGTGCGGCGTCACGATGACCTGAGGACGCTTGAGCAGCGGATGATCGGCCGCGGGCGGCTCTTCTTCGAAGACGTCCAGCGCCACGCCCGAAACCTGGCCGGATTCCACGGCCTTGTCGAGCGCCATTTCGTCGAGGATTCCTCCGCGCGCGCAGTTGACGATCTTCACGCCTTTTTTGCAGAGCTTCAGCGTCTCTTCATTCAGGATGTTGCGCGTTTCCGGCGTCAGCGGCGTGTGCAGCGTGATGAAGTCCGCCACTTTCAGGAGGCTTTTCAGGTCCATGAATTCCACGGGATATTCCTTCACGCTGGCCTTGGAGATGAAAGGATCGAACGTCACGATCTTCATGCCGAACGCGGCTCCGCGCTTGGCCACTTCCCGGCCGATGCGGCCGAAGCCGACGACGCCGAGCACCTTGCCCATGAGCTGCGTGCCGGTGAAGCTCTTGCGGTCCCATTTGCCGCTGCCGACCGACTTGTAAGCCTGCGGGATGTTGCGCGCAAGCGCCATCAGCATCGAAAACGTATGCTCCGCCGTGGAAATCGTGTTGCCCTCGGGCGTATTCATCACGATGATGCCGCGCTTGGTGGCTTCGGGCAGATCGACGTTGTCGACGCCCACGCCGGCGCGGCCGATGACGCGCAGCTTGCCCGCGGATTCGAGCACGTCTTTGGTCAGGCGCGTGCCGCTGCGGATGATGATCGCGTCATAACGCGAGATGATTTTCTTGAGCTCTTCGGGCTTGAGCCCCACGTGCTCTTCGACTTCGAAGGATTTTTCTTTCTTCAGGATCTCGAGCCCGCCCTTTCCGAGAGGATCCGCGATCAGAATTTTGAATTTCGCATTGGCTTGGGACATGGTCTTTTCCTGTTCGTTGCCTTGGGAAGGCTTTACCGCCTTCTTTTGCTTTTCAGTAAGGGCTGGTGCTGACAAGTTGATCACTCCTGGTTCCGGCAAGCACTTCTTCCAGCGCCTGGAAACCTTCTTCCAGATCCTGCCGGGTAATGGAACCCATGTGCGCCGCGCGCAGAAGACGGCCTTTCAGCGCATCCTGCCCGCCGGCAAACGTCACGTTCTTTTCTTCACGCAAGATTTCGAGGACCTTCGAGCCGTCCGCGCCCCGCGGAAAAAGAGCGGCGGTAAGCGCCGAAGACGGCGACTTCGCAAAAGGCCGCAGGCCCAGGCCTGTGAGCCGCTCGCGGGAATATTCCCCGAGCTTGCGGCAGCGCCACCAGATGTTTTCGAGCTTCTCGGCAAGGATGAGCTCCAGAGCCTTTTCGGCCGCGCACACAAGGCCCGTCGCCGGAGTGAAAGGCGTGTCGCCCGCGGCAAGACTTTTTTCGTAGCGCGCCAGGTCGAAATAATAACGCGGCAGTCTCGCTTCCTCCCTGCGCTTTTTGGCCTTGGCGCTCTCGCTGATGAACGCGAGCCCCGGAGGCAGCATCATGGCTTTCTGCGACCCCGCGATCACGACGTCCACGCCCCACGCGTCCGTTTCCAGACGGTCGGCGCAAAGCCCCGCGATCGCGTCCACGATGAGAAGCGCCGGAGTCTGGCGCACGATTTTACCGAGCGCCTCGATGTCGTTCACGACGCCGGTCGAGGTCTCGCAAAGCTGCGCGAAAACGGATTTGATGCCGGGATTCTGGATGAGCAGCGTCCGCACGGCTTCCACGTCGACAGACTGGCCCCATTCGGATTTCACCACAATGGGCCGGAGCCCGTACGCCTGGGCGATTTCGGCAAAACGCTCGCCGAATTTTCCCGTGTCCAGGACAAGCACCGCGTCCCCTTCGGAATGGAAATTCGCGACGGCCGCTTCCATGCCCGAGCTTCCCGAACCCGCGATCGTATAGACCGGACACTCCGTGCGGAAGACTTTGCGCAGGCGCTCCGACACGACGAGCATGATTTTCCGGAACCGGGGCGTGCGGTGATGAAAGATGGGTTCTGCCAGGACCTCCCTAACCGGTTCCGGAATGGGAACCGGTCCGGGAGTCAGCAGCAAGGAGCGCGAGGTCATTTTTTCTGGCCTAATGCGGCCTTGTGGTTGATGACGTCGTCCACGAGTCCGTAGGCCCTCGCTTCTTCGGGAGATTTGAAATTATCACGGTCCGTGTCGCGCTCGATGACTTCGAGCGGCTGGCCCGTATGATACGCCATGATCTGGTTGAGCTGTTCCTTGAGCTTCAGGATTTCCTTGGCCTGGATCGAAATATCCGAAGCCGAGCCCTGAGCGCCGCCCCACGGCTGGTGGATCATGACGCGGGAATTCGGAAGGCAGTGACGCTTGCCCTTGGCGCCGGCGGTCAGAAGAAGCGCGCCCATGCTGGCGCACTGGCCGAGGCAGTAAGTCGCCACGTCGCATTTCACGAACTGCATCGTGTCGTAAATGCCCAGGCCCGCGGTGACGGATCCGCCCGGGGAATTGATGTAGAGGTTGATGTCCTTTTCCGCGTCTTCCATCTGCAGAAAAAGCATCTGCGCGATGACAAGGTTGGCGATCGTGTCGTCAATGGGGGTGCCGATGAAAACGATTCTGTCTTTCAGGAGGCGGGAATAAATGTCGTACGCCCTCTCGCCCCGGCCGCTCTGCTCCACAACCATAGGTACCAAATAGCCGCTCATCGAATCCTCCTTTGGACCGTCATTCCGAGGAATGAAGCCCTATTGCTTCGCGTTCTGTTTGATGAAATCGATCGTTTTTTCGTTGCGCAGCTGGTCCCTTACCGAATCCAGCGCTTCGGGACTACCATTATAATACTTCTCCACCGCGTCCACGGGCTGCTTGAAGCGTTCCGCCACTTTTGCGAAATGCTTTTTGAGGTCCTCTTCGGAAACGGTGATGTTTTCCTTCGTGGCGATCTCGTCGAGAAGAAACGCGATCTGAAGCTGGCGCTCGGCCTCGGGACGGAGGGTCTCGCGCATTTTATTCTTTTCCTCTTCCGGAATTTCCGGGTGCTCGTGATCGTGGTCGTCGCCGTGATTATGCTCGCCGGAATGCTTGTGGATCGCCTGGTCCAGCAAAGACGCGATGCGCCTTTCCACAAGGCGCGGCGGAAGATCGAGCTTGTTCTTCTCGATCATTTCCTGCAGCAGCACTTTTTCGTACGCCGATTCCGCTTCCCGTTCCTTCTGGGTCACAATGTCTTTGCGGATTTTTTCCTTGAGGTCTTCGAAGGACGTGAATTCCCCGGCTTCGCGCGCGAGGTCGTCATTCATTTCCGGAAGAATTTTCTGTTTGATCTCTTTCACCGAGACCTTGAACGCCGCTTCTTTGCCGGCAAGGTCCTTGCGGCCCATGTCCGCCGGAAACTGGATTTTCACTTCTTTCTCGTCGCCGCTTTTCGAACCGGCGAGCTGCTTGGAAAAACCTTTGAGGAATTCCTCTTCCTTGAGCTCGAACCAGTCGCCCGCGCGCTTTTCGACTTCCTTGCCGTCGACCCAGCACACGTAATCCGCGATCACGAAATCGCCCATGGCCGCGGGCCTGTCTTCCACGGCCTTGTACTGCGCGAGCGATTCCTGGATGCGCTTCAGGCTGTCTTCCAATTCTTTTTCCGCGGACTCGGGCTTCTGCTTCGGCGCGGAGAGGCCCTTGACCTTGTTCAGTTTGATCTTCGGACGCACTTCGACCGCCGCCTCGAAGCTGAGGCTGTTGTCGTCGAACTTGATGTCTTTGATTTCAGGATAGCCGACCGGCTCCAGGGATTTGTCCTGGACCGCCTTGTGGTAGGAATCGTTCAGCAGGTTCTTGACCACCTGTTCGCGCGCCGCGTCGCGGTAATGGAGCGCCACGACGTTCTTGGGCGCCTTGCCGGGGCGAAAGCCGGGAATCTTGGCATTGGGAATCATCGCCTGGAAACAGGCGTCGAATTCCTGGGAGATCTCTTCCTTGCCCACTTCGATCTTGAGAATTTTTTCGCAGGACTTTCCGTCCTTCACAGACACTTTTAAAGCCACAATCGTCTCCTTTTAAATCTTGAAATGAAAAATCCGGGGGTCCGCGGGTCTCATTCGGAAGCAGTGGATGAGAGCGACACGAAACTAGAGTGATCTTAACATTATCAGGTTACCGGGAATCGATCGCCTTCGGCTCCAGCCTTTGGCTTCCGCCTCCGGTCGACGTCCGCGGCCGAGAAGGAGGTCGCCGCTTGCGCGGCTCCATCGATTTGGAGCTCGGCCGCTCCTGTTCGATTCCCTCCACTCCTGATAAGAAAAAACAAAATGGAGCGAGTGGA
>DATJFP010000031.1 GCA_035495615.1 Verrucomicrobiia bacterium
CGCGTTTGCCAACGGCCGCGCGGCAGTGAGGGACGGGGGCCTGCGCAGCGAGGCTCCGCACGAGCGTAGCAGGCGAATCCACCACTCCCCACCAGTTAAAAACCCTCACGCAAGTGAGGGTTTTTTATTTAATATGGTGGATTCGAAGATCCCGAACGCCGTAAGGATAGCGCGTTTGCCAACGGCCGCGCGGCAGTGAGGGACGGGGGCCTGCGCAGCGAGGCTCCGCACGAGCGTAGCAGGCGAATCCACCACTCCCCACCAGTAAAAACCCTCACGCGAGTGAGGGTTTTTTATTTTCCCGGGTAGAAATAAAAAAGGACAGGGTTTTTAACCCTGTCCTTTTTTATTTTTAAAACGAGATTCGAACTAAGCTAACTTGATCTTGGAAAGATCGCCGCCGGCCTTCTGGAACTGTTCGGCGTAGACGTTGTAACGCTCGGTGAGAGCGCTGACTTCGGTCGCGATCTTCGAAGCCTGATCCTTGATATCCTTGGCCTTGTCGCCGAAGAGTTCCTGCGGCGAAAGTCCCTTGAGCTTGTTCTGGACTTCCTGCATGTCGCTGGTCTTCTTCGAAATTTCCTTGGCATAGGCCTGAGCCTGCTTTTCGAGCTGGGCCTGATCCATTTTCTGCGCTTCGACGCGGACTTCATCGATGGGCTTGTTGCTGTCGGCTTTCTTGCCGCAGCCGTAAGCCGCGAGAACCAGCGCCAGGGGAAGTACGAACCACATGTTTTTTTTCATGACGATCTCCTTAGTTTTTATCGATTAAAAGATGAGGGGGAATTTTGAGGTTGTGAAAGAATACGGACTTCGCGCTGCGGGTAAGGCATTTCAATGCCCGCGGCAGCCAGGTCCTTGTGCAGCGCCAGGTTCACGGCGTACAGGGTTTGGAAATATTTGGAGGTGGGAATCCAGTAGCGCAGGCCGATGTCCAGCGAAGAATCGCCCCACTCCTGCAGTCCGACCTGAGCGGCCGGCTGCTTCACGACTTCCGGGAACCTGCCGAGTGTTTCGCGGATCACCCGGATGGCGGTTTCGGGATCGTTTTCGTATTTGATGCCGATCGTCGCTTCCACGATGCGGTTTACCGAAGAGTTGTGCAGGATCTCGCCCACGATTTGCTTGTTGGGGATCGTGATCTTGATGCCGTCCTCGTCCGTGAGAGTTGTGCAGGCCAGCTTCACTTCCTTGACGAGCCCGCTGACGCCGCAAACCGTGATCGTGTCCCCCACGACAAACGGGCGGCTCATGATGATGGAAACGCCGGCGCCGTAATTCGAGAGAGGTCCCTGAATGGCCATGCTCGCGCCGAAGCTGAGCGCGCCGAGAGCGGCGATGAAAGGCGCGATCGTGATGCCGAAATTGCCGAGCGCGATCAGGAAGACAAAGGACAGGAGCAGGACCTTGATGACGCCTGCGAGGAATTTCGAAAGCGTGATGTCGAGATTGTTCTTCTGGAAGGTCTTGAAAAGGAAGTTCGAAGCCCAGTTCGAGGCCAGGACGCCGGCCACGATGATGATGAGGGCGCCGATGATCTGGAAACTGTAGTTGACCAGAAATTCAACGGCCGTATTGATGAAGGTCTGCAAGGTCGTGAGTTTTTCTTCCATGCTATCCAACTGGAATCGGGATTGTTAAAGCGCGCCTATAATAGCCACGAGTCCCTTGGAACACAAGGGGTTTTTCTCCTTTTCCGCGGTAAGGGTTTTCGCCGGCTTTATTGACTTTTGGGCCGGATTTGGCTAGCGTAAGCCCATGCGCTTTTACGCCGACCTGCACATCCATTCGAAGTACTCCCGCGCGACAAGCCGCGACTGCGACCTGGAACACCTGACCTATTGGGGACGGAAAAAAGGCATTACCGTCATCGGAACCGGCGACTTCACCCACCCCGCCTGGATCGCCGAAATCAAAGAAAAACTCGTTCCCGCGGAACCCGGCTTTTTCCGCCTCAAAGACGATTTCGAAGACGAAATCATGAAGAAGCTGCCGCCCGTCTGCCGCGGCACCACACGCTTCATGCTCTCGGTGGAAGTCTCCACTATTTATAAGAAGGGCGACAAAACGCGCAAGGTGCACCACCTGATCTACGCGCCGACCGTGGAAAAGGCCGAGGCCATCAACCGCGCGCTGGCCCGCATCGGCAACATCCGCTCGGACGGCCGCCCCATCCTGGGCCTCGACTCCCGGCACCTTCTGGAAATCGTGCTCGAGGCCGGTGAAGATTGTTTTCTGGTTCCCGCGCATATCTGGACGCCGTGGTTTTCCGTGCTGGGCTCCAAATCCGGCTTCGACGCCGTTTCCGACTGCTACGGCGACCTGGCGCCGCATATCTTTGCCGTCGAGACCGGTCTTTCGTCCGATCCGGAAATGAACCGCCGCGTTTCCAGCCTGGATGGCTATCGCCTGATTTCCAATTCCGACGCGCATTCGCCGCAAAAACTGGGGCGCGAGGCCTGTTACTTCGATTGCGGGCTGGATTATTTTTCCCTGCGCCGCGCGCTCGAAACCGGCCAGGGCTACGGCGGCACCGTGGAATTTTTTCCCGAGGAAGGGAAATACCACATGGACGGCCACCGCGCCTGCCAGGTGCGGTTCACGCCCGAGGAAAGCCGGAAGCACAACGGCATCTGCCCGGAATGCCGGAAGCCGCTGACACTCGGCGTCATGTACCGCGTCGAAGAACTCGCCGACCGCACGGAACAGGAAACCAAGGACAAAAGCGGCGAATTCAAAAGCCTGATTCCCCTTCCGGAGATGATTGCGGAAACGCTTTCCGTGGGGCCTGCGAGCAAGGCCGTGTGCCGGGATTACGAAAATATGGTCTCGGACCTCGGCGCGGAACTGGACATCCTGAGCGACCTGCCGCTCGACCAGATCCGCAAAAAATCCTCATCGCTCATCACCGAGGCGATCGCGAGAATGCGCGACGGCCGCGTGATCCGCGAGGCCGGCTACGACGGCGAATACGGCCGCATCAAATTATTCCGCGAAGACGAATTGAAAACACACGGCGGCGCCAGCGTCCTGTTCGATGTGCCGGAAGCGCAGCCCGCCGCGCGGAAAGAAAAAACCCAACGGCCCGACACCTTCCAGATTCTTCCCACCGCGCCGAAACCGCCGAAGGCCCGCCCGTCTTCCCCGGAAGGCGGACTTGATCCCGAACAAACCGCGGCCGTGCGGGCTGTCTCCGGCCCGCTTCTCATCGTCGCGGGCCCGGGCTCCGGCAAAACGCGCGTGCTCACGCACCGCATTGCCCATCTGATCCAAAACTGCGGGGCCGCGCCCGAAGCCTGTCTCGCGCTCACCTTCAGCCGGCGCGCGGCCGGGGAAATCAAGTCGCGGCTCGAAAGCCTGCTCGGCCAAACGGGACGGCGCGTTCCGGTCATGACCTTTCACGGGCTCGGCTATAAAATCCTGGAAGAAAACCGGAGCGCGGCCGGGCTTGACCGCGGGTTCACGCTCGCGCGCGAGGAAGACCTTACATCCCTGCTCGCGGAACATCTGTCTTTAAAGGAAGCTCAGGCCTTGCGCCTTTTGCGCGAGATTTCAAAAGCGCGGCGTGAAGACAAATCAACAGATGCAGACGTGAAGGCCGGCATGGAAATCCTCGAAAAAGAAAAGGCCCTGCGCGGGCTCGTCGACTTCGACGACCTGCTCCTTTATCCCCTGCGGCTTTTTCAAGAAGATCCGGGCCTCGAAGCGCGCGCCCGCGAACAGTACCGCTGGATCCTGATCGACGAGTATCAGGACATCGATCCGCTGCAATACCGCCTGGCGCGACACCTCGCGCCGCGAAACGGCAACGTCTGCGCGATCGGCGATCCGGACCAGGCCATTTACGGGTTCCGCGGCTCGGACGTGCGTTTCTTCCTGAAGTTCGCAGAGGATTTCGAAGGCGCGGCCGAAATCCGCCTGAAGCGCAATTACCGTTCGGGCGTTTCGATCCTGTCCGCCTCGTCGCAGATGATTCTTCCCGCCTCGCTTGTGCCCGGACGCGGAGCCGAGGCGCTGCTCGACGATCCGGGAAAAGTTCTGATCCACCACGCGCCGACCGACAAGTCCGAAGCGGAATTCATCGTGGAGCAGATCGAAAAAATGATCGGCGCCCTTACCTTCTTTTCCATGGACAGCGGACGCTCCGAAGGCCAGACCGAAAAAGAGCATTCCTTTTCCGATTTCGCCGTGCTCTACCGCACGGAGCAGCAGGTCCCGCCGCTCGAAGAGGCGCTCCTGCGCTCGGGCATTCCATTCCAGCGCCGCTCGCATCGTCCGCTCCATGAAAACCCGCTGGCCGCCGCCCTGCTGTCCGCGGCCGAAGAGGAAGAAGCAACCCTGTCTCTCGGCGCAGCTCTCCGCCGAGGCGCCGGAAAAATCGCAGGGCAGGAAGCGCTCGAAGCTCTTTTTAAGGATCCGGTTTTTCTGAGGCTGGACGAGATCGCGCGCGCCTGCGGGTCGGACCGGCCGCGTTTTTTTTCGGAAGCGCGCATGGCCGCGGACGTGGACGCCTGGGACGAGCGCGCGGACGCGGTATCGCTGATGACGCTTCATGCCGCCAAAGGGCTGGAGTTTCCCGTGGTCTTCATCGCGGGCTGCGAGGAAGGCGTGCTGCCGATGAAATGGAGCGCTGAGATGCCGCGAGAGGAGCTCGCGGAAGAGCGGCGCCTTTTTTATGTGGGCATGACGCGAGCCAAAGAACGGCTTTTTCTTTCCGGGGCGGCCAAACGGCTCTGGCAGGGAAAAATCCGGGAGCAGGAACCTTCTTCGTTTCTGAAAGACATCGAGCAAAAATTGCTCGAACGCATCGAACGCCAGGCGCTCAGGAAGCCGGCGACTTCGCCTCAGCTCGATCTTCTGTAGCTTTCTTTTCCGCGACGTGCTCGGCCACATCTTTTTTCACGGCCGCGAGCGTGTTTTCTTTTTTCTCGGCCTCGGCTTTTTCTTCCTTCTCTTTATCTTCCTTGGATTTGAAAAAATCCATGACCATGTCCCACCAGTTTTCGTCCTGATGCTGCACGAGCCGGTAAAGCCAGTACTCCCCGCCCCAGAGCAGGATCGTGTGGAAACCGATCTTCTGGAACTCGGCAAAACTTTCGCGGACCGATTCGGGCCAGCCCGTAGGCGGCCGTTCCTTGCCCACATGCACGAGCTCTCCGGGTTCCCACGGCTCGGCCTGCAGCTCCATGATCCAGACTTTCTTACCGACCGCCTTGGCGCGGGCCAGAAGCTCTGAAAAATAAGAATTCCGTTCCGTGGGCGTGGTCCAGAAATAGATTTTTTTCCACGCCATCTTGTGGCCAACCGCGGGATAGACGTTGATGCCGAGAATGTCGGAAATCTCGAGGGCATCCGAGATCGGGTCGTTCTTGGCGAAAAAGCGCGCGAGAAAATTAAGGAAGCGGTTGGGGTAAGTGGCGGAGCTGACGATGATGGGGCGCTTCTTGGGATCGAGCTGGCGCACGAGCGCGATCTCTTCCTGGATGAACGCCTTGCCGATCCACCAGTAGTTCCGGCCCGCGCGGTCGAGGCCTTCGTTTTCCACCTGCCAGTATTGCACGATATCTTCGTCTTTATAGCGCTCGACCACAACGCTGACGAAATGGAGCGCCTTTTCCCGGAGGTAAGCGCTCTCCGACACGTCCTGCCCGAACTTCAGCTTGATATGCTTCAGGACCCAGTCCGGGATGTAATATTCCGGCCAGCGCGGCGCCTTCATGCCGAGCGTGAGGAGGACGGGGATGTGGCGTTTTTTCGCCTCGGCAATCTGCCAGTCCAGGTATTCGAAATCGAGGACTCCTTCGTCTTTTTCGATGCGGTTCCAGTAAGTGCCCAGCCGGATCACGTCGAAATGGAATTCGAGGAGCGCGAGGTAAGTCTCCTTCCAGTCCATGTCCAGGTATTCGCTCTGGTGGATGCTGTAGGTCGTGCCGATCTTCAGGGTTTCCTGGGCCCGCGCCGGAACGGCAGGAAAAGCGAGAATCAGCGCCAGGAAAAGGGCCGTTTTTTTCATGTCAGCGTTTTTTCTCCGTGACCCAGAATTCTTCCATGTATTTGCCGAGCATGAGCCGCGTCTGAGCGTCCAGCGCGGGCAGCGCGCTCAAAAAAATGAAAATGACCGGAAGCAGCAGCCATCCGGCCGCGAAAAATATTTTCTGGAGTACCGGGTATTTCAATTTCTTTTTCGGCAGGAGGGAAAGGCTGATGATCATGGACACGATCAGCGCAGAGGCCGAGAGATTGAAGATGATGCCCGTGATGCGCGGGGCGCTGTAATAAAGGACCGTGTGTGCGAATTCCCGGCCCGCGAAAATGGCGGGCAGCCAGCCCACGAACGAGAGGATGAAGGCCCACGTGGCCCAGGAAATGTGGCCCTCGAACATCTTGAAGGCGTAGCGGAACTTGTCGTAAAAACGGATCTTCTTCGACCGCATGAACGCGCGCATCACGATCGGAAAATTTTCCACGCCCCAGGCCCAGCGCCTTTTCTGCTTATAAACGTAGGTCACGGTCTTCCACCACGAACCCGAATCCACGACGTCCATGGACAGCGTCACGTACAGCGGCACGACGCGGTAGTCGCCGTCGAAATGGATGAACGCCTTCCAGAAAACCGACGAGTCGTCGGAGATCATGTCGACGGGCCAGTAGCCGATCTCGACCAGCGCCTTGAAGCTCATGCTGTGGCTGGAGAACGTCACAAGCTTCTCGGGATTGGTGGCCTCGATCAGCTGGAAAAAAGACGAGCCCATTTCCAGGATGCGGGCAAAGGCCGGCGCGTTCCAGATGTTGTTGTGATAGACCGGGATGGGCTGGAAGCTCGCGCGCTCGCGGTCCGGACAGACCAGGTACTGGTACGTGAGGCAGGCGAAGTACGACTTGTCCACGACCGTGTCCGCGTCGAAGCAGGACACGATGATGTTTTCGAGCGGGATCTTGCGCTCGCGGAAATAGGCCGTGATTTCTTTCGACGCGTGCGTGGTGTTCGCGCCTTTGACGCGGGCCTCGCCCGGCACGCCCTGCGGGTGGATGACGGTCCGGAAATGAAAAAAACGCATGCCGTACTGTGCCTCGAGCTCCCGCACGCCTTGTTTGACCGCGGCGGAGGCGCGGTCTTCGAGCGCGATCACGACCACGATGCGCTCCGGAGGGAACGTGCCTTCGGCGAGGCTGCGGATGCCGGGCTCCAGCACCTCTTTGGTTTCTTTGATGACCGGCATGATCACGAGCTGGAGAATGTCCTCGGAACGCGGCGGCACGCTGCCGCTCTTGCGCAGCCGGTTCAAGTTGTTGTGATGCCTCCACAGCGACACGGCGCGGTGCAGGCCTTTGCCCGCGGCCTTGCGCCAAGACCCTTGCAGGTAATTTTCCAGATCATCGATGCCGCTTACGCGGGCCATCCAATCCGTGTTCGCTTCGGCCGCCAGCCGGAAATAAGAAATCATCAGGAACAGCGTCATATAAAAAAGCCGGAACAGCCAGAACAGCACGAACGCGATGACGAAAACGGCGGCAATGACAGGCTTCAGGAAAGAGACCGCGAGAAGGCCTGCCAGAATGGCCCAGCTCGTAGCGCCGGGAAGCGTTTCAAAAAAACGCTGCAGCTTTCTTTCGCCGCCTTTAAGCCCGCGTGCGGAATAATCGAAGTTCATTCGGAGTTTTTCTCCTTGAGCACGACCTCTTCCCTTCTCTCTGGGAAAGGCAGGTTGATGACGGCTTTCTTCGGAAAAATCTCGAGCGACACGAGCTGCGCCGAGTCCTTGTCCAGGTAATACAGAGAGCCTGAGTCTTCCGAATAATAAACGTCCGTCTTGTCCTTCACGCCGGTCACCGTATGCACGACGGGCGTCTCGTAGGTTTCGGTGTCGAGCAGGCGAACCTGGCTGCCGTCCCGGAACAGCACATGCGAGCCTTCGTACACCCAGAACGCCTGCGCGATGTTGTCCCCGTCCTTGAAAATCCAGGTGAGGCGCGGTCCCTTTTCGAACATCTCGCCTCCGGCCACGCGTTCGCGCGAAAAATCCAGGATGCCGATCTTGTTTTTCTGCCAGACAAGCAGGCGCTTGCGTTTTTTGTCGTACTCGAAACCCGACACCCCGCCCGGCACCTGGCGGTAAGGCAGCCGGTTGGACAAGAGCTCGCCTTTCTCGCCGCGGAAGAGCACGGTCTGGTCGTGATAGGCCTCGATGTCGAAGAAGCCGGCATCACCGAAAAGCGATTGCGCCAGGACG
Source organism: Verrucomicrobiia bacterium (assembly GCA_035495615.1). NCBI lineage: Bacteria > Pseudomonadati > Verrucomicrobiota > Verrucomicrobiia > Verrucomicrobiia bacterium. The sequence goes on from DATJFP010000031.1 coordinate 8,232, forward strand.
GGATCGTCCAGAAGAAATTTGAGGTCCTTGCCGTTTTCGTCCGTGCGGATCACCAGGCCGTCGTTTCTCACCGCATAAATAGAATCGTCGGAAAAACCCATTCCCCGCAGGTTTTTCAGGATACCGGGTTTCACCTCGCCGTCATCGAGGTTGATGCGGTCCAGTACGCTGTCGTGATAGTTATAGAGGTAATTACGTGCCGAAGAATCCCAGGCCAGTTTTTCCGGTGCAGCGTTGAAAAAAAGCGTGAGATCTTTCGGCGCCTTGTCCGGTTTGCCGAGGTCGATGGCGAGCGTGCGGGGCCCGGCGGGCATCTGCACCTGCAGAATCACGATGTTGCCTTCCGGGAACGTATAAGCGCGCTGGAGATCGGCCGCCGCGTATTCCGAGTCGCGGGCAAACAGGCGCTTCAGTTTGTCCTCGCCGAAATCATAGACGACCAGGCCTCCGAGCTTGTCGGTACGCTGCAGCAGAATCATTTCCGTGCCGGGAATGGCCCTGAGGCCGGCGTAGGAGTCGCGCGTCAGCAGCTCCCTTTTCCATTTGGAAGGAAGCAGCAGCACGTAATCCAGCACCGAGGCCTTTTCCGCGGCGACCGGCACGGTCTGGATCCAGGGCAGATGTCCGGGAAGATCCACGCGCACCGAGTAATTGCCCGGAATGAGATCACGGATCATCACCGGGGTCTTCTGCGTGAAGCGGCTCGGGCCCAGATGCACCTGCGCGCCGGCCGGAACGGTCGACAAATAAATGAGGCCGGTTTTGATGAGCCGGTATTCGGAGCCCGGCTTGACGATGAATCCGAAAGCGTAAAGGAGCAGCAGCGGGCAGGTGACGAGGTACAATAAGAGAAAGATGTAGAAAACAATCTTGCGGAACAAAATCACAAACGCATCTCCGGATTATGCGGCCGCATGGACGCGGCCGGGCTTAAAACATAACTCATTATAAATAAATAGGTTATAGTTTACAAGCCCGCTTTTGAATCATTTCTTGCCACAAGCCGGACCGCGGCCTGCCGATAATGGGATACATGCAAACCCTTGCCCGCATCTGGGACGACTTCTGGTTCAAAGAAAGCACGGGGCGCTCCGAGGCCTGGTTCCGCGTCGGCTACAGCTTCGCGCTTCTCGGCGACCTCATCGGAATGCGCTCGAAAGTGGTCCTGCTTTTTTCCAACGAAGGCGTGCATCACGCGACGCCTCTGGACGTTTTTTATCCTCCCGCAGCCGTGCTGAATCTTCACGCCGCGTGGATCGTGATCGTGGCCCTTTTGCTGTTGGGCGTCCGGACCCGCCTCATGTCGGTGTTGAACTTTTTCCTCACGACTTATTTTTTCAGTCTGCGCGGCTATGGCGCCTCCCACGTGGCGGATTGGGCGCATCAGGCCTTTGGCTTCTGCCTGATCTGGCAGACCTCCGGCCGCTTCCTGTCCGTAGAAAAATTCTGGAAAAAAGAACGCGACGTCCGGCCCCTCACGCTGTGGCCCGTCCGCCTCACGCAAATCACGATCGGCTGCATTTATTTTACCTCCGGCATCAGCAAGGTAGCGGATCCCGGATGGCTCGCGGGAACCGCCTTCCTGGACACTTTGAGAACCGGCCACCTTTCTTATTTTGATTTGAGCTGGCTGCCGGAGCATCCGGTTTTTCACGCCATCAATTATGCCGTGATGGCTTGGGAAAGCCTTATTCCCTTTCTGTGGTTTTTTCCGCTGGCGCGGCCCTGGGCGGTCCTCACTTCCTTTTTTTTCCACGCGGGGATTTGGCTGCTCGTTCGGGTGGGATGGTTTACGGAAACCATGATCGGGTCGCTTTTCATTTTTATCGACGACTGTTTTCCGCCAAAAAACCGGACGATCGTTCCCCCGGCAGCGGAAGCGCCGCTGATTCCGCTCGTCTCCTGGGGCTGGTGTAAGCGGGCCTGCATCAATGTCTTCCTTTGCTTTCATCTTTTCGCGGTGGGAAGCGCCCAGATCGCCTATGCGGGCAAGACCTTTGATCCTTACGGCTCGTGGTGGCAATATTTCAAGGCGTATCCGCTGTCCGTGCGCGTTTACGTCAACAACGTTTGCCGGCTGGTTTATTTCAATCTGTGGCCGAGCCCCATTTTCTTCGACCCGCTGAAAATCATCAACTACCGCGCTTTCGACGCAAGCGGCCGGCCGGCTTCCATTCCTCCTTTTGACGAAAACGGGCGTTTCGTCGGCGGCCTTCGCTATGCGAAGGAAGCCCGGCTGGGGCTGCTTCTGACCCGCATGGGAAATTACGGCCTGAACGAGAAACAATGGAACGCTTTCCTGCGCCAGCTCGTGGCCTTCTACCAGAAAGAGCATTCGCATGCTTATCCGTCGCGGCTCCAGATCTACCGCGTGGAAGTCTTTCCCAAGCGCGCCGCCGAGGGCAATGCCCCGCGGACCAACATCGTGCCTTTGGCGGAGGTCAAAGTTCGCGAAACTCCCCAAGGCCCAGTCTTCAACGTGTCGCTTACCGGACCGTCTCCGGTCCTTCCTCCGGGAGAAACCTGGTACCGGCAGGGCGACCTGAGGGATTGGCTCGACAAATTGACCGCGCGTTACGGGATTGGATTTTAAAATTCTGTAGACAACCCACGGGACCTGCTTATACTTTGAAGCAAGTTCCTTCACTCAACCCAAGAAAGGATGCCCCCATGAAAAAAACTTTCGCCGCAGCTCTCATCGTGATGTTAGCCTTCACCGCAGCGCCTTCCGCATTCGCCGCCAACACGGCTGTGCAAGGAAAAATCACGGGAAAGACGGTCTGCTACGGCCTGGCTTCCTTCATTATTTGGCCCGGTATCGGCCAGTACCTGAACAACAACGAAACGAAGAAGAACGTCACGCATGCGGTTCTGGGCCTGACGGGCATTTTCCGTTTCTGGTCCGGCTGGGACGCGTTGGTTGCGCGCCAGGGCGGACGCTGGGACGGCAAGATTTAAAGAATCGAAAGCTTCTAAAAAGAAAAAACCCCGTGGGAGAAATCCCACGGGGTTTTTTTATGCCTGTTGGAACTGCTGCTTACGTCGCGGCCGGCTGGCTCTGGGCCTGGGTCTGGCTGCCATTGCCGACAGGCAGCTTGTTCTTGAGCGATCCGAACAGCGCCTTGGCTTTGTCTTCGACGACCTGGCCTTCCCCGCCGAGCTTGCCGACGAGCGCGCCGCCGGTGCCCGTGACCTTGCCTTCGAGCTGGCTGGCGACGTTGTTCGCGGCCTGGTTGGCCATGGTCATGGTATCGAAGACGTTGCTCTGGAGGAATTCCGAGTTGAGGTTCGTCAGACGGGCAATCGTCGTGTTGCGGAGCGCCTTGGCGACGATCAGCGTGACGAGCGTCTGCGGGTTCGTGATGTTCTCGTGCTGCTCGCTGATGTTGACGTCGAACGTCTGCACGATCGGATCATTTCCCACCGTATAGTCTTTATAGATGACGCGGTCGACTTTCAGGTCGACTTTGTCGATCTGCACTTTGATTCCCGGTCCCTTTTTCTGTTCCGCGGGCGCCGGAGCCTGCTCCGCCGGAGGAGGCACTTCGCCTTTTTTCGCAGCGGTCGCGGCCTTGAGATAATCCAGGTTCAGCTTGCCGTCCTTGTTCCGGATAACAAGCAGCTCCTTCAAATGGAGCCTGAGGTCCTGCAGGTGGATGTTGCCTTTCAGGATGTCGCCCAGATGATAATCCACATAAACGAGCGGGATGTCGACCATGAGCGGGTCCTGGAAACCCGGCGGGTTATGCAGCTTGATGCCGTCGATCGAGGCCAGGGTATTCTGGAAATCCGTGTTGACGGTCCCCATTTCCAGCTGAAGCCCGGTCACCTTTTCCACGCCGAATGACGCCGCGGCTTTCAGAACCTGGTTCCGGAACACGAAAACCAACCCGGCGAGGACGGCAAAAAATACGACGATTTTGAGTAATAATTTCATAAACGCTCTCTCCTGTGTGGGATGTTGTTAGGCGAGATAGTGTAAACAAGCCTTCCGTGGGGCGCAAGCGAGAAGATGGCGGGACCGCAGAATTAGGAAAAAACCTACTTTTTCCGCCCGCCAGCCGCCATAACCGAGGGCATCACAACGAGTTCCCCGCCTTCGGCGTCCAGGCGGATCGTGCTGCCGTCCTGGATCTCTCCCTGGATGAGCTGGCGGGCGATGCGGGTTTCGACTTCGCGCTGCAGGAAGCGCTTCAAAGGCCGCGCGCCGTAAACCGGATCATAGCCCTGGCCGGCGATCAATTCCTTCGCGGCTTCCGACAGTTCGATCTTAATCTTGCGTTCGGCCAGGCGCTTCTGGAGGTCCTGAACCAGAAGATCGATGATCTTTTTGATCTCGGCCAGCGACAGCGGCTTGAAGAGGACGATCTCATCCAGGCGGTTCAGAAACTCAGGGCGGAAATGCCCGCGCAGTTTGGCCAGGACGCTTCCGCGCACGCCTTCGTCGAGCGTCCCGTCTGCCTTAATGCCTTCGAGCAAATCCGGCGAACCGATGTTGCTGGTCATGATGATGACGGTGTTCTTGAAGTTGACGGTCCGGCCCTGCGCGTCGGTGAGGCGCCCGTCGTCCAACAGCTGCAGGAGGACGTTGAAGACCTCGGGATGCGCCTTTTCGATTTCGTCGAACAGGATGACGCAGTAAGGCTTTCTCCGCACGGCTTCGGTGAGCTGGCCGCCTTCTTCGTAGCCGACATAACCCGGAGGCGCGCCCACGAGGCGGGAAACCGCGTGGCGCTCCATGTATTCGCTCATGTCGATGCGCACGAGATTCTGTTCGGAATCGAACAGCGCCGCGGCAAGGGCCTTGGCGAGCTCCGTTTTTCCGACACCCGTGGGACCCAGGAAAATAAAGGAGCCTATCGGACGCCGCGGATCCTTGATGCCGGCCCGCGCACGGATTACCGCGTCCGCGACGAGCTGAACGGCTTCGTCCTGGCCGATCACACGCTGATGCAGCACCTGGTCGAGGTGCAGCAGCTTTTCCTTTTCCCCTTCCATGAGGCGCGTCACCGGAATGCCCGTCCATTTGGAAACGATCTCGCCGATCTCCTCTTCGGTCACTTCCTCGCGAAGCAGCGTGGTCCCGCCTTTCTTGGCCTGGATCTTCTCCTCTTCCTGCTTGAGCTGCTTTTCCAGGGCGGGCAGCTTGCCGTGCCGCAGCTCGGCGATCTTGTTCAAATCGTATTGGCGTTCCGCGGCTTCGATTTCCAGCCGCACTTTCTCGATCTCGCCGCGGAGTCCACGCAGCTTTTCGATGGCGCCCTTTTCGCTTTCCCACTTGAGCTTCATGGCGTTTCTTTTTTCCTGCAGGTCTTGGAGCTCCTTACGCAGGACGTAGAGTCTTTCCTTGCTTGCCGGGTCCTTTTCCTTCTTGAGGGCCGTCTCTTCGATCTCGAGCTGCATGACGCGGCGGGACACTTCGTCCAATTCTGAAGGCATGGAATCCATTTCCGTCCGGATCATGGCGCAGGCCTCGTCCACGAGGTCGATGGCTTTGTCGGGCAGAAAGCGTTCGGAGATGTAACGGTCCGACAGCACGGCCGCGGCCACAAGCGCGTTGTCCTGGATGCGCACGCCATGATGCAATTCAAAGCGCTCCCTCAGCCCTCTCAGGATGGAGATGGAATCCTCCACCGAAGGCGGGTCGACAAGCACGGGCTGGAAGCGGCGCTCGAGTGCCGCATCCTTTTCGATGTACTTGCGGTATTCGTCGAGCGTCGTGGCGCCGATGCAGTGCAATTCGCCGCGCGCCAGCATGGGTTTGAGCATGTTGCCGGCATCCATGGATCCTTCGGCTTTGCCCGCGCCCACGATCGTGTGCAGCTCGTCGATGAAAAGGATGATCTTGCCTTCGCTTTTGCGGATTTCCTGGAGCACGGCCTTCAGGCGTTCTTCGAATTCGCCGCGGTACTTCGCGCCCGCGACGAGCGCGCCGAGATCCAGCGCATAAACCAGCTTGTCTTTCAGGCCTTCCGGCACATCGCCGCGGATGATGCGCTGCGCGAGGCCTTCGACGATCGCTGTCTTGCCCACGCCCGGCTCGCCGATGAGCACAGGATTATTTTTGGTCTTCCTCGAAAGGATGCGGATGACACGCAAAATTTCCTGATCGCGGCCGATGACGGGATCGAGCTTACCCTTGCCCGCTTCGGAGACAAGCTCGCGTCCGTATTTCTGCAGGGCCTCGTAACTGGTTTCCGGGTCCGCGCTGGTCACGCGCTGGTTGCCGCGGATCGTGGTGAGCGCCTTCAGGATCTTGTCGCGCGTAAGGCCGAAGGTCTTGAAAACCTTTCCCGCAGGCGTTTTGTCGCCTTCTTCGGAGAAGGCAAGAACCAGATGCTCGACCGAAACGTATTCGTCTTTTAATTTTTCCGCTTCCTGAAGGGCCTTGTTGAAAAGCGCGTTCAGGCGAGGAGTCAGGTAAATCTTGCCGGGCTCGACGCCGGGACCGGAGACCTTGGGCTTGCGCGCCAATTCCTTTTCCGCCGCGGCTTTCACGGCCTCCGGCGAAAGCTCCAGCTTTTCGAGAATCCGGGGAAAGATGCCGTCTTCCTGGCCGGCCAGGGCGGCCAGCAGGTGTTCGCCGTCGACTTCGAGGTGCCCGAATTCTGCGGCTAGATTTTGCGCCGCATTAAGGGCTTCCTGAGATTTGAGTGTCAATTTTTGAAGGTCCATACAGTTTCTCCACCCTTTTTTCTTCAACAACCATGCCAGGCGGATCTCCCTTTTCTGCGAGAAGAAGTGAGATTCTCCAAACAATCCCCCTGAGTCAAAAAGGCACACTCTGATTCAAAAAAAAACGCCCGCAAGAGAGATTCTCCTGCGGGCGTTCCTATTATATAAATGGTGGACCGGAGGAGAGTTGAACTCCTGACCTCCACAATGCCATTGTGGCGTTCTCCCAACTGAACTACCGGCCCATAAAGACTTGGGAAGGCCCCATGATAGCGGAATACCCGTATTTTTCAAGGAGGAATTACGCGGAAGCCTGCATCAGTTCGCGGGCGGCCTGGGTTTCGGAAAGCTGCTCGAGAAAGCCGAAAACCGCTTTCAGGACACTCTCCGTGAATTCGGGGAAGATCCCGCCGGTCTTGTCTTCAAGCTGCTTTTTCAGGTATTCGACCTGCCAGACGAGTTCCGCGACGGGCACAAACTCCGAGGCGTCCAGCCGCGACATGAGATAAACCTGCTGCGAAACCATCATGCCCAGTTTATCGGCAACAGCCGCCCGGTCGTCTTCCACGGGCGTGCCCGCGAGCAGCACGTACCGCAAATCCCCCGCGAAGTTTTTGACGAGCAGCTCCAGCGGATTCCCGGCGTCGTAGGTGCGGCGCAGAATTCCGAAACGGCTGAAGGCGCGCGCATACACGGACTCGGTTCCTTTCAGGTTCGCCAGGACAAAAGCCTGCGCCGCGTAGCGGCGCACCAGGGCTTCGGCCTTTTGCGGCGGCGTGTCGCGAAGGAAGAAACCGTCAATGAAAAGCGCTTCGTTGGACGGAAGCTCGAGACTCGTGCCGGTATATTCGCGGTAAGCGGCTTCCAGGATTTTCCGGTTGGCGGGATTCAGAAGCGCTTTGGCGCGGCGCACCAGGGCTTCGGTGATGCCCAGGTCTTCCAGCGCACGTGCGTTGCCTTCGACAAGTCCCTGAACGCGGCGCATGACGCGGCTGCGCAGCCCGTCCCGCAGTCCGGCAACGTCGAGGTTCGTCTCGACGGCAAGCGTTCCCAGCCTCGCGCGCAGCGGCTCGTATCCGAAAACCGCGTCGTCGAAAATCGTATCCACGAGCGCTTCGGCCGTGGGAGATTTTCCGAGGCGGGTCTCGAGCTCTCCCAAAACCGCCTTCCGCAGCACGGCATCCAAAGCGCCGCGCATCTCATCGCGTTTCTTTTCCGCACGCGGCAGCCATACCAGGCGCGCGGTTTTTTCCGTGTCGAACTCATTCTGCCTCAGCTCGGCATGGAGAGCATCCGGCGTTCCTAAGAAACTTTGCAGGACTTGCGCAAAACCTTCCACCGGCCTCAAGGGCCGTTTGGACAATTCCGCGAGAGCCGGGCTGGGCTGCGCAAGGCGCGGCAATTCGGGAAGTTCCCCGCCCGGCGCGAGAGCAACGCGGAACCAGACGGAATTTCCCGCGGTGACTGGCTCGAAATCGTAACCCTGGGTTTTCAGGTACGTCGTGTAAAAGCGGACCGCGTCTTTGTTGGACCATGACGTATCCCACACGGCGCCGCGTGCGCCCCGCTCCTTGATTTGGCGGAAGAATTCATCCATGAGGAAAATGCCGCGCCCGGCAATGCCGTCTTTTTTCTTCGTGGTCGCGATTTCCTGAAGCCGCGCCACGCCTTCTGAAATTCCGAAGGTGACCACGCCCTGGATTTCGCCCTGCTCGCTCACGAGAACCAGGACTTCCTGGTCCGGAGTAAGCTGTTCCAGCGTTTCGAGGCCGCGCGCTTCGTCCACATCCCCATTTCCCAAGGCCTGGCTCATGACCGTGTCGAGC
>DATJFP010000032.1 GCA_035495615.1 Verrucomicrobiia bacterium
GATGACTTTTCTCAGGCGCGCTTCGTTCAGCGAGAGCGTGAAGATTCCGATGACGGACACGGCACTGACCAGCGCAACGCTCACAAGCGAACACAGCCAGATTTCTTTCATCCGTCCCTTTCTAGATTTCCATCAGGACAATTTTATTTTTCGATTTATGGCCGCTTACGATCGAGAAACAGCTTTTCGGCCTGCGGAAATGGACGTGCAGGGCTTCAATCACGGCCTCATTGGCCCGGCCTTCCGCGGGAGGCGCTTTCACTGAAACGCGGAAGCGGTTTTCGCCCAGCTCGAAGACTTCCTCTTTCCGCGCGTTGGGTTTGACGGTAACGATCAGCTTGGGCATGAGACAGCGGATTATAGCAGAAAGGCCGCCGCGGTTCAGGATTCTAAGAAGGGTATTGGGGAACGACAAAAGCGAACGTGCTGCCCTTGCCGGACTGGCTTTCCACCCACAGGCGCCCGCCATGCGCCTTGATGATCTCGCGCGTGATCGAAAGACCGAGCCCCGTGCCTTTTTCCCCGTCCGTGGGCGCCGCGGAACCGTGGTTGAATTGGTCGAAGATCTTCGCGCGGTCGGCCTCGGGAATGCCCGGCCCGGTGTCCCGGATCAGGAAACGCACGAAAGAACGCTTTTCGGAAGCGGGCGTCTCGCTCTCGGCGGCCTTTCCCACGGCAATTTCGATCTTACCGCCGGCCGGCGTGAATTTCAGCGCGTTGGAAACGAGGTTGGTCAGCGCCTGCGCCAGGCGCTCGCGGTCCGCCTCGACGATGAGGGAATCGTCCTCCACGGTGACGCTCAGCTTCATCTGCTTTTGCCCGGCCCAGGAAATAAAATTGTCGCGTATCTCGCGGGCCAGCTCGGCAGCCGGAAAAAGCGACGGCCGGAGCACCATCTGCCCGGCCTGGATTTTTGAAAAGTCGAGGATCTGGTTCACCATGTCGGAGAGCTTGCGGGAATTGCGCTGGGCGATCTGCAGGTAATCTTTCTGCTCAGGCGTCACCGCGCCGAAATTTCCTTCCAGCACCGCCTCCAGCGATTTTTGGATGCAGACGAGCGGCGCGCGGAGTTCGTGCGTGATGCCCGCCATGAACTGCGTCTTGGTCTCTTCCACTCCGTGTTCCGGCACGCTTTCCGGAACCACGGTGATCATGCCCCGGGCCTCGCCCGATTCGTTTTCGATGACCGCGCTGCTGCCCCGCACAAGCTTCTGGACTTCGGGATCCTCGGTGAAAAGCGCCACGGTCTCTTCTTCCTGGTCCGCCATCTTGCGGAGCAGCGAAAGGACCTGCTCTTTCTTTTTGACCTCGGTGATGGGCTTGCCGATCACCTCTTCCTTTTTCCGGCCCAGGATCTTTTCCGCGGCCGCATCGACCAGCAGCGCGCAGCCTTGTTCATTGACCACGACGCGCCCTTCGGCAAGCGAACGCACCACGGTCTCGGTTTTCTTTTTTGCCTTGCTGACTTTCTGGAATTCGCCGGTCACGGCCGTGACTTTTTCCTGCGCTGCGGTGAGCGCCTGGTCTTTTTCCTGGATCACGCGCTGGTAGGTACGGTTCATTTCATGGCGCACCTGGTCGGTCTTGCGGTGCACTTCCTGATCCACGAAAGCGCTGACCAGCTGCAGGGCGCGGGGCATTTTGTCTTTGGGAAGATTGAGCGGGCCGAGCTGGCGTTCGAGTGCGGGAGAAAGGCCGAGGTCCGAGGCAACGCCGCTCAGCGGACGGGTAGCTTTCGGGCCGCGGGCCAGGGCATAAACGATAAGGCCGCCCGAGATGAGTCCTGCAAGAATACCGATGACGAGTAGAGGGGACATGGCGGAACCATTATAACAAATGAAAGGCCGCCGCGATACCCGCGAAAACTTGGTGGCCCGGGCCGCCTGCCCATGTTAGGATGCATCCCTTATGACGGACCCTGCGAAGCTTTTCTACGACTATTCCCATACCCCTTTGACCGAAAAAATGGCCGGTCCCGATCCTTTGCGGCTCTTTGACCGCTGGTACCGCCAGGCCGTGCGCGCCAAAGTACTGATGCCGCACGCCATGTGCCTGGCCACCGCGGGAAAAACGCCGCATGCCCGGATGGTGCTGCTCAAGGCCTACGGCAAGCAGGGCTTTGTTTTCTTCAGCAATTATCAGAGCGTCAAAGGCCGGGATCTCGCGGCCCGACCCCGGGCGGCCCTCCTTTTTTACTGGCCGCAGGTGCAGCGCCAGGTGCGCATCGAAGGCCGCGTCAAAAAAACGCCGCGGGGCGAGTCCGAGCGCTATTTTCATTCCCGGCAGAAAGAATACCAGATCGCGGCCCTGGCCTCGCACCGCCAGAGCGCGGTGATCCCGGACAGGGCCTGGCTCGACAAGCAGTACCGGGATCTGGAAAAAAAATACCGCGGCCGGGAAATCCCCCATCCCCCGAGCTGGGGCGGGTACGTCGTGGTGCCCGACGCCTTTGAATTCTGGCAGGGACAGCCGAGCCGACTTCATGACCGGATCCATTACCGCAAAAGCCGCGGGCGGTGGAAGCGCGAGAGGCTCACGCCGTAGCGGATTTTCCCACCCGGGCTTCATCGTTCATCCGATCCTTGCCGAGCTCCCGCAGCACCGACGTAGCGTAACATCCCGAGGGCAAAACCATCCGCAGTTTCAAATAATCGCCCGTCGGATCAGCGCCGGTCTCGAATGAAACCTCTTCCATCTTGAACCGCAGCGGCCTGCGGTCGCCCTGGCACGTAAACGGCCGCGCCTTTTCGAAATCCCCGCGCGCAAGTCCCGCGCCTTTCAAAATCTCTTCCTCGATGCGCAGCGGCTCTCCCGAAGCCGGGCGCATTTCGCTTCCGAACAGCGGCCCCATGGCCGAGATCTCAAAACGCAGGGCGCGCGGATTTTCGGCGGCTTGGTCATCCACGCGGAAAGCGCCGCCGCTGTCGTGCTTATGCGCCCAATCGCCTGCCCGGACCTCATCGAGGAATCCGATCCGCCGCGCCACGGCCTCGTTGAATAGCTCCGACTGCAGCGCGGACACGTAGAACTTCAGCATGCCGCGGTCCATGGAAAAAAGCGCCCGCTTGTAATCGCCGCCGTTGCGGGCAAGCATCTTGCAAATATGAAACGCCTCGGGGTATCCGCGGGGAAAAGTCGTAGCGGCTTTTTCGAATTCGCCGCGCATGAAGAGTTCCCGGGCCTCGCGCACGCCTCCCGAATCGGATTCCGAGGGATAACCCGCGATGTGGCGCGCGGCAGCCTCGTAATCCTCACGCATGAGCGCGGCGCCGGTGAGCGCGGTATCGCCGCGCATGCCGAAGCGCTGGGCCCCGAAGTAATTCGGCACGCCTTTTTCCTGAAGGCGCGACAAAACAGTCCGAAAG
>DATJFP010000033.1 GCA_035495615.1 Verrucomicrobiia bacterium
CATCCAGCATTCCCTCGAAGCCGGAGCGGACAAGCAGCCTGCCGCCTACTTCGACGCGCTCCGACTCATCCAGAAAGGCTTCCCGCGGAATCATACCGCGGCCTCGCTTGCGTTCGGTGAAGTTCTCGGCAAAGGGGATAAAATCACGGTCAGCATAAAACCGGAGCAGGCGGAGGAGTACTTGAAGATTCTCACGGAGGTGATGGAGGCCTCCACGCGCGCCTGGCAGCAGGCGGGATTGGACATCAGCGGTGACATTAACCGCGCGGCGGGGATTGCGGCGGCCAGCCTCGATGCCGCGGCCGCGGAAAGAGCCGCCCGTTATGTACTCCAGACCGCGCTTGCGGTCGGCACGGGAACCGATGACCAGGACAGCAAGCGGGCGGGCCTTGCCGGGATCCTCGAAAAAATCGCTTTGCACCTGCAAACGGCGCCGGAAGAATTTTTAGACCAGATCGTGACGCTCGCCGGCCGCTCGCAGAGCGGAAGCATTCATGCGTTCCTTGCCCTGAAGCTCTACGCGCCCGCGCTTTCCTTTCTCGCCGCGCAATCAAAACCGCAGCAGATCGAAAAAATTTTCAATGCGCTCCTGGAAGAGGTGCGCACAGCGGCGCCGCTTTCCGGCTCGAACCAGGCCGTGCAGATCGTGCTCCAATATCTCATTCAAATCATGAAGAGGCTGCCCGATACCGCGCTCGAATCCGCGATCAAGTCGTGGTTTGATCTCATGCCTCTTTTCGCCGGCCCGGGCGGAGAAAAGAAATTGCTTCGCTACGAAACAGCGGAAGGCTTGATCGTTCTGGCAAAAAAGCAGGCGGGCATTCCGGTCATGGAGTTCGAATACGGTGAAGCCGCCAGGCTGAACGACCAATTGCGGGGCCTTTTTACCGCGGAGGATCCCGGCCGGCCGGGACAACTGCTGGTTACGCGGGCGAATTTCGATCAGGCCGTTGTGGATCTCCAGGGAGATCCGGCCCAGCGCATCGGAAAAATTCAGGCTTATGCGCGGGCGATGCACGATGATGCCGTGCGTAAAGCGGCCGCTCAGACCAAGGCGCCGGAGGAAGTTCCCGACGACGGCCTTTGGTTCAAGTCCGAGCTGCGCACGACGGACTGGAGCAGCCTCGACATGGACGGCCTGCTCGGCGTGCTGGCCGGCATCCAGGGCCAGGACAGCGCCGCGCATGAGGCGCGCAGAGTCGCCGCGGGATGGATCAACAGCAAATTGACGGAGATGGAGGACATTCCCCGCGTCGTCGAAACCCTGGGCAAGGCGATGGACGCGGTGGACCTGAAAAGCAAAGGCGCGGGGCCCGTCCTTTATTCGATGGCCATCACCTACGGCAATGCGCTGAGCGTGGCCAAAATTCCGGACCATGAAAACGCGGTCCGGAAGTACATGGACTGGATGCGTAGTTTGCCGAAATTCGACGAGCGCGCGGAAAGTTTGGGCGAGCTGGCCCACATTCTCGAGAACATGGGCGAATTCATGGACCCCGCGGAGCTTGAGGCGGCCTCGAAGTTTGCCCTGGAACTTTTCCCGCTCATACGGACCTCCGACGGCGACGCCGCGCGCGGCCTCCGGAGTCTGGCCATGACCTGGCGGACGTTCTCCCACTTTATTCCGGATGCGGAAGTTTCCGCCGCCGCGCGCGAACTGGTCTCGCAAATGAAGAACCTCGACTTCGATGGGGCGGAAAACGAGATCCTGGAACTCCTCGCCCAGGCGATGCAGGAACTTTTCATGCGTATGGACCCGAAAGATATCCGGCCGATTGTGGACGATCTGATTGCCCTCCTTGCCGCGCATGAAGGGCATCCTGGGACGAAAGAACGCGTGATCACCGCACTTGCCGACCTGCTTGCCGTGGCCGCCCTGCGGATCGCGGGGCTGGAAGTTTCCGAAGAATCGCCGCTGGGCTCGCCGCTTGTCTGGATTTTTGGAGCTTCTTCGGGCACGGCGCCCTTCGTTAATTATTTCCCCCGCGCCGGCAAATTCGATGACGTGATCGGCCACCTCAAGGCGTCTGAAGATCCGGACGTGGTGATCCCGCGCCTGGAGGGCTATGCGCAAGGCATGGTGGATACCGTGGCGCGTCAAACGGGATCGCCGGCGGAAATGCCCGACCTTCCTCCGGACGACGGCTTCTGGCTGGCCAGCCAGCTGCTGCCGTGGGAAGGACCGGCCCATGCCGAGCTCAGGACCGACGCGGCTAAAGACGTCGACCTCGAGCAGGCGCTCCGGCAGATCGAGCGCGTCGTGAACGAGCCGGCCGTGGCTTCGACGCTCGAGCCGTATTTTTTCCGCATCAGGATGATCATCGCTTTGATCATGCATGCCGGAGATGCCGAGAAGGTGGATGCCGCGGCCGGGGTTGCGAGAACGCTGCTTCCGAGGCTGCTCCAGGTTCTTGCGCAGCTAAAACCTGAAACCGCGGCCGAAGGTTCTTTGGAGGTCGATCTTCTCGAATTGGTGCGGGACAGCCTTGAAGTTTTCGAAGGATGGAAAAGCAGTAAGGACCGGGCCGTTTCCATGGAATCCTTGATCCGCATTCTGGACCGCAGCGCGCGCAATCCCGTCTCGGCCCAGAGATTTGCCGCTGCTCTGCCTCTCTTCAACTTTGAGCGCCTGGACCCGCAGCAAGGGCGCCTCCTCGCGAAAGCGGTCCTGAAAGCCATGGCCGCGTTTCCCACCGGCAATCCGGGCCTGGCCCGGATGATCGCGGCCTATAGCGAGAAGCTGGCCAGCCTTTTACAGGAATATTCTTTAGAACCCGCGGAAGCGGATGCGGCAAGTGATCTTCTGCTTGAGCTTTTCGGCCGTGTGGATTCCTTGCCCGCGGCGCAGCAGAATCTCGGCCTCGCCCTGGCGGAAATCATAACGGAAGGCGCTCCCGCGCGGAGAGAAGACCATGAGATAAAAATGCGGGAAGTCCTACGCGGCATTACTTCGGTCAACGGGCGCCCGGGCCTCGCCGAGGCTTTCAGCCGTCTTCTCGCGTACGAAAGCGGCGTGGCTTTGCTGGACAACGACGTCCACCGGGCGGTCCTGGACGTTTTCGAAGCGGCGAGCCCCGACGGCGCGCGCTCGCTATTCCCGGAATTCGGGTCCCTGAAAGCGATGGCGGGCGAATTGCAAAACGCCAAGACAGATAAGCTGCGCGCTTCCAAAATGCGGGAATACGCGCAATCCCTCCGCGACCTCGCCTCGCGGGCGGAGCCTCCCAGCACCGGAACTTCCGAAGCCCCGGCCGACGGCATATGGACACGGACCGAGCTTCGCACCGGCCAAGAGCCGCAAGATACGAGGGCGCTCATGCGGCTTCCGTCCGTTGAAATTTTTAAATTTCTAGGAGCCCTGGACCCACAGGCCTTGGACTATCCAACCCGCTATGACAGGATCAAGTTTGCCGTCGAGCAGAAAGTAAGCTTGTCCTCCCTTGAAGAAATTGGAAAGGTGATGGACATGATGCGGGACGTGCTCGATTCGATTCCCGAAAAAGGAAAAGGGACCAATCTTCAGCTCGGGCTGTGGTTCGAAATCGCGGCGGAAATCACGGGCCGCATGGCTCCCGACGAGATGCTGCCCGAAGAGATCCTGCCTCAGGCCAAGAGGAAGGAATGGATTTCGACCTTCCGCCGCGCTCTGGAAAAAGTCGCGCCGGAAGGATCGATTGATCCTTACGTCGCTTTTACCAGAGCCGCGGGCGTGTTCCCGAGGCTTGCCAATCTCCGCAATCCGGACCTGAAACCCGGCATTTTCGCCGCGCTGACGTGGCTGGTGTCGAACGCGGGCACGGATTCACGCGGCGATTTCCAATTGGACAAACAGCTCAGCGAAGCGTACGAAGAATTTTTCAATCACAGCGAAGGCGCTGCCGCGGATGCCGTTCTCGAGAGCTTCAAGATTTTTATCCCGCGGCTCCTGCAATCCGGCCATTTGGCCGGTGTTTTGTCGGATGAAGGCGCGAAGGCGCTCGATGCCGCGGCGAAGTCCGTGACAAAGGCAAGGCTCGGAGAAGTAATCGATTTGACTTTGGACTTCTCGGAGCAGATGCCGGACAGGAGGGCCGCCGGGCTTGGAGGCGGTTTGGGCGCGCTGCTGGCAGGCATCGTGGGCGAGATTTCGATCCACAACGCGCTGGCCGTTGCGGTGCTGCGCCTGGCGGATCTCGTGCCCGACGAACACCATGACTTGCACGGCAAGCTGATCAAATTTTTCAAAGTCGATGCCGCGCGCAAGGCCCTGCGCCAGGAAGCGGTGAGGGGACAGCTTCACGGTTTTCTGACGGGAAGCGCCACGGACGCTCTGCGCATCCAGAAAATAGCGGGATACGCGCAAGGCCTTGGAGGCGAAGAAATGCGGCAGAGCCCCGCCGGGGAAACGCCCGAAGTTCCCGAAGCGCCTAACGACGAGCTTTGGTTGAAGAGTGAATTGCGCGCCGGCAAAGGGCCGCAGACGCTGCAGGATTTCCTGAAGCTGACGCCCGTCCAGATTTTTCAGGCCCTCGGCGCCCTTCAAGCCGGCGAAGAACATCTCCAAGAGCGGTTCGAAGCGATCGTGGAAGCTTTCCAGCAGAAAATGATGAGGCCTTTGGATGAAACCGGCCGGGTCCTGGATGTGATGCGTAAAGTCCTCGATTCGATTCCCGAAAAGGGCGCCGGCAACAATCTTCAGCTGCAGGTCTGGTTTGCCGAGGCGAAAGAAATTACCGACCGTTTCCGGGACATCCCTCGGGAACTGCTTCCCGCGGCCGCGATTGCCGCGTGGCTCGCAGACATCCGGCGCGCCCTGGGCAAAATCACCGCGGAAGGATCGCTCGAGCCGCGGGCCGCCTTGCTTCAGGCGGCCGCCCTGTTTGAGTCTCTAGCCGCCCTCGAAGATGCGGAACTGAAGCCCGCGGTTCTGGACGGGGTGACGTTCCTTGCAGCGAACGCCGGTGTCGCGGCCGAAGGCGAGAGCGACTTTGCCTTCGAGAGAACACTCACCGGCGTCTATCTCAAATTATTCGAAGTCAACAAGGGAGCTTCAGGGGATGCCGCGTTCGTCAGCCTGCAGGCGTTTGCCGCGCGTTTCCTGCAGCGCAGCCCCGCCGGAAATATTCTGATCGACAACGCGGTCGCGCGGGACAATTTCGCCTCGCTGCTCCCGGCCGCAGCCGCGAGCATCACGCCGGCGCGGGCCGACGACCTGATGAACATGGCTCTCGACCTCTGGGACCGGCAGGAAGAAAGGCCGGCCCCCGCGGCCGGCATTTACGGCAACATGCTGGTCGAAGAAACCCTCGCGAATGCCGCGCTGCGCAAGGCCGGATTGATTCCTGAAGAGCAGCGCGTAACCCAGGCAGCGCTTTTCGATTTTGCCGCGCTCGATGCCGCGCGCACGATCCTGCGCCGGGACGCGGTGCGAGGTCAGATTTATACCTTCCTGACGGGAAGCGCCACTGACGCTTTACGCGCCTCAAAAGTGGGCGGCTATCTCCAGGGCTTGGCCGCCGAAGCGGCGCGGCAGAAACCCGCGGGAGGAACGGCCGAAACTCCCGAAGCGCCGCGCGACGGTCTCTGGTTTAATGAAGGAGCCAAATCCGAGCTTCGTTCGGGAACGCCTGAGAATTTCGAGGGCATGACCCCGTCCGCGCTGTTCGACCGGCTGCTGGCGCTGCATGGAGTTCCGGATGAGGAATTTTACAGGCGCACGGTGGATGGCATCCGGTCGGCGCTCGAGAAAAGGCTGGTCCTGACGGCGGCGCAGTCGGTGGAACCCGCGTCCCTCGACATGCTCGACGAAGGATTCCGCCGCATTCCGGCCGGCCAGCCCGCTTCCAATTTGCCCTTGGCGATATGGGCGACGCTCGCCTCGAGAGCCGCGCCGC
>DATJFP010000034.1 GCA_035495615.1 Verrucomicrobiia bacterium
CGCGACGGGCCGAAGACTTTGAGCCCTTCGTCCTGGAAACGGTTCGTGATGCCGGCGACCAGCGGGACTTCCGGGCCGACCACCGTGAGATCGATTTTTTCCTTCTTGGCGAATTTGAGGAGGCCGTCCAGGTCATTCGCGGCCAGAGGGACGCATTCGGCAATCTGGGAGATGCCGGCATTTCCAGGCGCGGCATAGAGCTTCTTTAATAGAGGGCTTTGGGCAAGCTTCCAGGCCAGCGCATGCTCCCTGCCGCCTGAACCAATCACAAGGACTTTCATGTTCGCCTCCGGATATCTAAATTATACCGTGCCGGTCAGAAAAGGATACGGACCCGGGGGTCCTCGCCCTTGGTGCGCCGGATTGTCCCAATGACCCAGGAGGGAAGCTTCTGGGCCTGCAGGATGCGCCGGGCGGCGGGTAAGGCACGAGGCTTCAGGACAAGGACCATCCCGATGCCCATATTAAAAGTTCTAAACATTTCAAAAGACGGTATGTTACCAGAATCCTGGACCCATTGGAACAACTTTGGCCGCGGCCAGGACAGCGGATCGATCTCCGCGCCGAGGCCTTGAGGGATGACGCGCGGCAGGTTGTCGATCATGCCGCCGCCGGTGATGTTCACGATGCCGGCGATGGGGACAGACCGCAGAAGCCGGAGGACAGGCTTCACGTAAATCCGCGTAGGCGTCAGGAGTTTTTTTCCGGCTTCGCCGCGCAGCTGCTTGGCGGAGAAAAGTCTGCGGAGGAGCGAATAGCCGTTCGAATGAAATCCCGTGGATGCAAGCCCGAGGAGCAAATCTCCTTCTTCGATCCTGTTCCCGGTGATGATGCGGCTGCGGTCCACGACGCCGACGGAGAAGCCCGCGACATCATACTGCGACGAGCCGTTGTGCGACTGGTAAAAGCCAGGCATGATCGCGGTCTCGCCGCCGGTGAGCGCGCAGCCGGCCTGGCGGCAGCCGTTCACAATGCCCTTCAGGACTTCGGCCATGACCGGAGCTTCGAATTTTCCGGTGGCAAAGTAATCGAGGAAGATAATGGGCTGGGCGCCGCAGGTGATGATGTCATTGACGCACATGGCCACGAGGTCGACGCCGATCGTGTCGTGCTTGTGCCGCGCGCGCGCGATCTCGAGCTTGGTTCCCACGCCGTCGGTGGACGTCACCAGCAGCGGGTCGCGGACGCCTGATTTTTTCACGTCGAAGAGCGAGGCAAATCCCGTGGCGCTTCCGAGCACGCCGGGAATGCGGGTGGAATGGATGAGGCTTGTGATCTTGCGGTTGTACGACGGGTCCCCTTTCAAGTGAGGGACGCCCGCCTTTTCATAAGTCCAGGATTTCATACGCTCATCAGGGGTAAAAGTTCACGTGCGGGTGGCTTCGTAAGGGGGGAGTATAGCGTATTTCATGCGGAACCTCTAGCAGATATTTAGCGGTGTGCGCGGGAAAAAGATTACGCGGCGCTCTTGATCGCTTCGCGCGCTTCGGCCCAGTTGACGAGAGCCCGGGCCACGCTGCCAAGCGAAACGCTGGCGCCGTCGCCGGTCAGTTGGATCATGCCGCCGCCCTCGTAGGTCATGAGCAGGCGCATGTTGCCGAGAAGCTCGGCCTGGAGAAGTTTGCGGTTGGCTTCGGGCTCCTTGAGATCGCGGATGTTGGCCGCGGCCACGATGCCCAGCACGATCTGCAGGAGCGCCGCGTAGGTGCGGACGCGCGGGTCGTTGACTTCCTGATCCGCGACGAGCTCGACGCCGAAAAATCCCTGCCCCAGATTTTCTTCGAGCTTGCCCGCGGCAACCGCCGGAAGCACCACCTGCCCGTCGCCCAGCACTTTGACGCCGCGCAGCGTACGCACGGGATTGAGCCGAGCCGGCCCCACGATCTGCCCGATCTCTTTCCCCTGCCTTCCCATGTCGCCTTTGACGACCAGCCGCTCGATCATGGCCCGAACCTGCTTCAGCGGGTCGGCGTAATTGGCCGCTTCGCTTTCCGAGTCCACTTCGAGCGCGAGCGTAAAGGCGCGGTTCGGGAATTTCGTCCGGAGATAAGTACCGAGCACTTCGTCCACGAGATAATGCAGCGCGTCTTCGAAATTCGCGTCGCTGACAAGCTCTTTCGCCTGCGCGGCTTCGCGCGCGGACCGTTTGAGGCTGTCGAGGAATTGTTCGAGCGTGATGGCGTTCTCGTTCAGCACCTGGCGCGTGGACCGCGTGGCTTCTTCGACTTCCTGTCCCGTGGCCGCGGCGCCTCTGTCCAGAACGCGGACGACAAGCTGCGTGGCTTTTCTCGCCTCGTCGGTGAGCCCGGAAGGGTTGCCTTGGCGCAATTCCGCCCGCGGCGTCACACGCACGTCGGTCCGGGCCTGCATTTTCCCGGCGATTTCTTCGCGCGGCATGTTTTGCTTCGCGAGCGCCAGGGCATCGGCAAAAATCCGGTCCGCGGCCGCGGCGTCGGTAGTGTCGAGGTCCATGATGATCCACGGCGCCGCCGCATTGTCCTTCACCGTAAGATTCATCTCAAACGTTTCCAGCCCCGGCCGTTTCTGCACGATGACAAAAATGCCGTTGGCTTCTTCGATCCGCACCTGGTAAAGGCCCGTACGCAATTCGGCTTTGCGCTCCGCTTCGGCGCGCTGGAACGCCTCGAGCGCCGCGAGCAATTCCTCCTGCGTGAAGACCGTGCCTTCGGTCGTCAGCACAAGACGATCGCGCAGGGCCTCTTTCCAGAAAATCTTGTCGCGGTTGTCGGCTTTCGGCTCCGGGCTTAGCCCGCGTTCCCGGCGGGTCTGGGTCTCGCGCTCATTCAAATAAGCCGCCAGGCCCCGCACCGTGACGCCGGCCTGGTCGCTGACGGCGAGGACAGCCTTCGAGCCTTGAACGCCTTCGAGCGGCTGATAGTCGCGGTTCGGCTGCCCGTTCAGCTGCTGCGTGTTGTCTTTGTAGATCACGCCGCCCAGTGTTCCCATCGTGTACAGATAATCGAAGAAGATGCTTTCCGGATTGCGGGAGGCCACCATGTCCAGGTCCTTCAGGTCTTCCCCTTCCACTTCGCTGACCAACCGAACGTTCAGCTTCACGGAACGGTCCGGCGCCATTTCGCGCGCAAAGTCGTCCAGGTCTTTGCGGACTTTTTCTTTTGCGCTTCTGAAGAGCGCCTGCAATTCGGCGGGGACGTCGTTTTCCAGGATCTCGCCTTTCCTGACGTCGAAGTCGTAGCCGGTGTCCAGCATGTGATTCAAAAGGCCGTTCAGGAAATTACTGACAAGTTCGACGCGCCGCACATCCTTGATTTCGCCCAGGCGTCCGAAAAAGGCGCCGCGCCGCGCCGCGAAATCCGGCGCGAAGACCTGCCCGAAACTCTGAAGCCCGAATTCCTTCAACGCCGCGGCCGTGGCTTCGTCGTCGGCGATTTTATTCAACGCGAAGACAAGAATGCCGAGAGTGTTTTGCAGCTGCGGGATGCTTTTGATGTCGAGCTGGCCGCTGTCCCAGGAATTGACGTAGTTGACGTAATCCACGAACCCTTTCAACTGTTCCGGCAAAAAGCCGAAGCGCCGGACGAAGTTGACGAGCACGACGGACGCAATGGCGTCGAAGTCGGGATCGGCATGGGTCATGATTTTCAGGATTTTTCCGGAAGACGCGAGCTTCTGGCGGTTGTCGAAAACCAGGCGCGTCGCGCTCAGGCCCCGGTATTGGTGATGGTCGAGGATGCCTTTGGCCAGACCCGCGGAAGCAGCCACGACGCTGTTGACGCGGCCGATGTCGGTCACGATGGTTCCCTCTTCGATCGCGTCCAGAGAAAGGACGCGGTCTTTGGTAAAGCCCAGCTTGACGTCTTTGAGATCGAGGCTGAAATCCAGAGCGCGCAGCTCATTGCGGCCCTGCGCCGCCCGTTGGGCTTCGCGCTGCGCGCCGGTAAACCAGGCGCGCCATTTTTCTTCGAGGGTCTTGGAACCGTAATTTTTCCCTCCCGTGATTTCGAGCATGAGCTTGAGGTAATACGTGTCGTCGATCTCGGGCGCGGCTTGTTTTCCCGCGGCCTCCAGCGCGCGCTGCTGCGCCCTTCTCGTCAGCTCATGGATTTCGCCCATCCAAATAAAGGAAGGCTCCGTGCGTCCCCAGGCCGTACCGAGAACGTACGGGCTTTGTTCTTTGAGGAAGTCGGGAACCAGCTCGCGGGCGCGCTCAGAATCCGCGCCCTTCAGGCTGAGTTCCGCGCGCACGGCCGAAGTTCTTTCGTCCCCTTCAATCCACTCGCGCCAGGCTTCCTGAATCTCGGGCACGCTCTTGAGGTTTCCAGCCAAAAAATCCCGGATGATGCGGTTTCCTGCCTCTTTGTCGGCTCCGAACTTCTGATAGTCAATGCCTCCCACGAAGTAAACCAGCCTGTTCGCAAGGTAATTCAGGCGTTCAGGATCCTTGGCGAAGGCTTTTTTCAGCGCTTCAAAGTCCGCCTCGTCCACGGGCCCTTTAAAGATTTTGCTTTCGAAAATTTCCCATGCCTGGGTTCCGGCCTGAAATTGCTGGCGAGCCTCAGCGATTTTATTTTCGCGCACCTGATTCACCGCGACGCCTGCGAGCACGGCCGACAACAACAGCAGGAGGGGCCAATTATTGCGAAGGCCGCGGACGAAATCACCGAAGAATCCGCGCAGCTCGGCGCGCTGATTGTCGTTCAGAGCCCCCGCCTGCTGCAGCACCGGGAGAAGAGCGTCCCAGTCCGGAAGCGCGGGGCGCGAGCCCATCTCCATCAGAGTTTCCGCGAGAGACGCCACAGCGGGATCCGCCGCGAGCAGCGAGCCGGTTTCTTCGAAGCTGCGAAGTTCCGGATGATACAGCTGGCGCGCGTACGCCACGGTCCTGTCGTAGACTTGTTCGACGTCCAATTTTTGGCGGGCAAGCGCCACGGCGTTTTCGAAAACCCGGCGCGCGATGTCCCCATCCGGCGCGATCTCGACGATCTCGGCGCCCGGCCGTCTGACTTGCGGGAAATGAATCGTGTAAAGCTGATTGGCGCCGTCCCAGGCGACGTTGATCCGGACGCCATTAACCTCCGCATGGTCATGATAACCCAGATGCCGGACCTGCACGTCCGCGAAAGCGTCGGTCTGCCGGCGGACCTGATCGAGCTTCAGGCCCTGCGCGGCCAACTCCACGGCCCTTGCAAAGACGCTGCGGGCATCGTCCACGTCATCGGACAAAATCAAAGGAGCCGGGGCCTTCCCGTCGGAGCGGAATTGCGGGAATTCGACGGCATAAGCCGCGGCCGCATCGTCCCAGTACACTTCGATGCGGATCCCCTTTTCGACAACCTCCGAATAGATCCTGTCCGCACGCGCCAGCCGCCCGGACTGCTTTTCCGCTTCGACATGCAGCGCGTAAGCATCCAGTCCCAGCTGCGCGAGCATTTTCGTCCGTTCCATCACCTTGAGCGCGGTTTGCCTGTTCGCGGGAATCGAAATCGACGGGGAAGCTATGCCCCGGTCGTTCGGGACCTGGATTTGGGGAAAAGTGAGCTTGATCGAATTGGCCGCATTATCCCAGGCCGCGGTAATGTCCACGCCGTTCACGCGGGCTTTATCCGAATACCGGGACGCGTCTTCGGCCAGGATTTGGCGCGTATCGTCGGCGGTTTTTTTATAGAGATCGTAGACGTCAGACGTGCCCGCCGCATGCGCCTTGGCCTTTTCGAACACGCTCAAGGCCAGCTTTTCATCGGGTGAAATCCTGATGTAGCTGGAATTCACGCGCTCGAAGTCCACCAGCATTTCCGGGAATTCCACGATGTATTCGTTCAGGTCCGAATGCCAAAGCAGCTCGATGGCGATTTTGTTGACGACGGTCCTTTCGTACCGCTTCCCCTGGGCGCGCAATTCCGATTTCCCCGCCGCCGCCGTTTCAAGGGGAGCTCCCGGCAGGCGCCTGAAAGCAAAACCCGCAGCATCGAGAAGAACACGGCGCGTCGAGCCTAGACCGGGCGCGTCTTCATCCAGCGCGCCGGCCATCACGGCTTCGGTCATGGTCCCGGGCCGTAAAAGCTGGCGGATGTTCTGGTCCGTGAGTTGATTCTGCGCCTGGAGCTGTTTGAGGCCTTCCACAAAATTTTCCACTTTGCCGACAAGCTTTTTCTCATAGGCATCTGCCGCAGAGCCGCCCGTTTTTTCGTCGATGAAACGCGTGTAGCGCCCCGCTTCGGCCACCTGTTTTTCGCTCGAAAGGTCGCGGATGATCTGGTCGCGCCATTCCTTAAGCATGCTTCCCTGGTCCGGACTTTTGAGGAGCAGCCGGTCACGCGCCGCGCGGACAAAAGCCTTGTAAACGTCGACCTTCCCTTCCTCCACGCGGAAATAATCTTTCCAGGAAACCAGGCCCCGCATGTGGTCTTTGTAACGGACCTCGCGGGGAAGTCCCGTGATTTCCGGCGCAAGAAGCAGGTACGAAACACCCCGCTCCTTCAGCCGCTCGACAAGGCCTTCGGTATGAAAGCCTCCGGCCACGAACAGGACGGCCGCAGGCCCGTTGCCCTGTGAGTCGAGCATCTTTTGAAGCCGCTCGGCAAACACACCGTCGCGGGCTTCCGCATTCTTATAAAAGGCGACCTGCGCGTCCATCATTCCCGCGGGCGCCAAGCGGTCGAGGCCCCTGATTTTCAGCTCTTCCCACTGATGGCGCGTCAACTCGAGACTGCCGAGTTTTTTCAGCAGCTCCAGCTCGCGCTCTTCGCGGTCGAGCTGCTTCACGTCTTCTCCGGCCATCAAGGTCTCTTTGACCGCGGCCGCGTAATTTTCGAAAGCGTCGAAAAAACGAGTCCCTTCGATGTCACGCATCCGCTTCTGCTGCCGGGTGAGGCGCAGGAGGTCTTCGGAAATCTGAAGTTTCAGATCCATCTTGGAATTGAGGTCCCGGATAAAAAGCATGAATTCCTGCGGGCTGAGCTGAGAGACTTTGAGCGCCTGGAATTTTTCGTTGAAGGCCGCCTGCAGTTTGAGCTCTTCCGAAGAAGGACGGGACAGGGCCGCGAAGCGCGCCGTCACGGTCTCCCCGATTTTTTTGGCCTCGATCTCCGCGGGCACGCGGTTTTCCGGACGGCGCTCGCCTTCTTCGAGGATCAGCGCAAGCTCGCTTCCGGCTTCCGGCTTTTTGATCTTGGCCAGCAGCCGCAGCGCGGTCAGCAGGTCTGTATCGCCCTTGCGGAAACTTCTCAGGCCGCGGTCGATTTCGAGGAGCGGCGCCGGATAAATTTTTTCCTGGCGCGCTCTGAGGTCTTCGTCACGGCGCGAAAGATTCTGCTCGACGGCCGCGGAGCGCGAAAGCGCGTCGAGGAAATCCGCATAGCCGGTTTCGTACAGCGCCCAGTCTTCGATCCCTTCGTAGGCGGCGGGATGCTCATTGAAGATGGCGGCCATGGTCGGGCCGGTCAGCTCCCCCTGGTCGAGGTATTCCTTGAAAGTCTTTTTGAGAATTTCCGCATTCGGAAAACTTTTGAAGATTTGCGGGTTCAGCCGGGATGCGGCGCCTTCCAAAGCCACGTGTGACAGGCCGTAGGTCTGCTGGAAAAAATCGATCAGGTTGCGGATGTTCCGCTGCGCGTCGGGAATACCGTGCGCGTCCTGGATCAGCACCACGACCCTCCGGCCGCTTTGATGGGTTTCTTCTTTCTTTCCGATGTTGGAGGGAATTCGAATTTCGTTCAGGTCGGACGGCAGCCACAGCTGAGCCGGGGCCGCCGGCGTTTCCGCGGCGGCAACCACGACGGGAATGCCGTTCGGGCTGGTGATAAAGGAAGCCAAGGCCAAGGCCGCGATCAGGCGATTCATCCTTGTTTTTTTGTGCATTACGAAAGCCTCGATCGTGAAGCGCCGTGACGGGCGCCTGGATGCGTTTCTCCCCCTTGGACTTATTAAAAGACTAGCATAAGATAGCAGGGATTACAAAAAACATAGCCTCGGAGAGACGATTGTAAGTAGCGGTTCCCTTTGACGTTATGCGGCGGATTGGACGAGTTCGCGCGCTTCCCAGTTGATCAGCAAAGCCGACAGGCGTTTCATGGAAATGCCGGCGCCGTTGACCGTGGGCTGGATCATCTGCCCATCGCCGTACTGAACAAACACGCCCATGTTCTGAAGGAGGGACGCTTTCAGAAGCTCGCCTTTCATCTTGAGGGCGTTTTGATCTTTCAAATTGGCCGCGGCCATGATGCCGAGTACCAGTTGCAGCAATGCGGCATAGGTGCGGATGCGGGGATCCGTAATGTCGGTGCCGTCGTCGAAAATGAGCTCGACGCCGTAAATCCCTTCGTTGAGCGATTCCTGGAATTGTCCCGGCGTGACGGCCGGCAGCACGATCTGCCCGCCGTTCAAGACCTGGATGCCACGGAAACTTTTCACCGGGCTGAGGCGGGAAGCGCCGAGCGCATCGCGAAGCGCCTTGCCCTGGCCTCCCACGTCGCCTTTCACGATGAGGCGTGAGATGAAATCCTTCAAACGCTGGACCGGCTCCAGATAATCGGCAGCCTCGCTTTCGGAGTGGACGTCGAGCGCCAGCGTAAAGGCCTGGTTCGGGAAATTCGTTTTCAAATAATTTCCCAGCACTTCGTCGAGCAGGTAATTCAAAGCGGCTTCGTAATTCGCGTTGGGGATGATGCCCTGCTTGGCAAGCGCCATGGCCTTCAATTCCGCGATGAACCGGTCAAGACTCATTTCGTTCCCCGTGACGATCTGGCTTGTGCCGTGCGCCGCGCGCGCCACTTCTTCGCTGCCGGCGCCGGGTTCTTCCATGACATGTACGACAAGCTGCGTGACGCGGCGTATCTCCGCCTGATCCGCCTGTTGCTGCGGAGGCGCTTCATTCACGCGTTCGGCCGGCGTCCGGGCTTCTTCGGGGGATTGTCTCAATTCCGATTTGGTTTCCGCTTTCTCCAGCGCGGCAAGGCGGGTATTTTCGGCCGTGACCGTGGCTAGACGCGCCTTCGTATCAGCAAGTACGCGCACGCCCTCCGATTCGAAGTCCGCGACGAACTTGCGGTAGGCGGTGGCTGCGGCCGTGAAAAGGTCGTGAGCCGCCTTGAGATCCGCGGCCGCGGCGATACCGTCGGTCGCGGTCTTAACCTGGTCGAGGCGCACATCCAATTCGGCGAGGGCTTTGTCGTACTCCTGTTTCGCGCGGTCTTTTTCCGCCGTCTTTGCCGTCTGCCGCTCCTGGGCCGTATTCACGGCGGTTTCATAATCGGAAGTGTCTTTTGCCGTGGCGCCGCTGTCTTTAAAAGCGAGATAGGCTTCGCGCAGCAGTTTCATCTGCGGAGGACTAGGCACCATGTTTTTTTGCAGCGCTCCCTGCACGGCCGCAAGCGCATTGCGGAATTTTGAGCTGACCGCCGCGTTCGGCGGCAAGGGATTGATCTTGGGCGCGGGTCTTGCCGGCAAGGCAGAAGACGGCGGCGTGGCCGGAGCGGCCGGCGGCACGGCCACCGCGGGCGCCTTCACCGTTTCGTCCGGAGTCCCCACGGTCGCGGCCGGAGGAAGCGCGTCGTTTCTTTCCGGCTGTTCCACGGGAAGCACTTTGAAGGAAACAAACTGTTTGTCCCCGTCCACGCGGATCGTGAGCGTGAATTTGTGAATGCCCGACGGCGCTTCCGCGGAGAAATCAATCTGGGTCTTTTGCGGGTCGATTTTTGTGATCCTGGCGGTCAGTTCCCTGCTTTTCGTGAAACCCGCTTCCCGGAAAGCCTTGGGGATATTGATATTGTCGGTCCGCATGTCCATCGCGCGCTGCAAACGGCTCAGGAATTCTCCGAAGCCGCGGGATTTGAATCCGCCTTTGAAATCCCCGGCATCGAATTTGAACTCCTTGGCCGCGAAGGGATCCGCCGTCGCGGCAGCCGCGGCTCTCTTTCCCTTTTGCTGGTCCAGATTTTCGAGGAAGGAACCGCCGTTGGCAACAAAGACAATAGCGAGATAAAACGCAATTCCCAAAGAGATCCGCGCGCCCAAAAGCCCCATGGCGGGGAACAGCGCGGGCACTGCCAGCCCCGCGACCACGGTGACGGCCGTGAAGGCCATGCCTACGGCAAAAGCTCCCCATGGGCCGAAACGTTTATTCGCGCGGCTGAAAAGCCCCAGTGCAGGATTACTCAAAGGAAGCCAGGCCAGTTTTTTTTGAAAAGGCGTGCGGGTGTCCGGCTCTACCTTGGCCGGCGCGGGCTTTGCCTTGGCGGGTTCAGGAAGATCCGACACTACCGCATCCGGCTTGGACGGTTTTCTCAAGTTTGCGGGATGAAAATTTTCTTCGGCGATGTAGGCAATGCTGCTGAAGATAAAAAGCGCGCCGGCATAAAGGCCGACAGCAAAGGCAATGACGCCCCATACAGGTCCCAGCATCGCAGCGCCCACGAAAGTGGCGACCCCGGTCAGGATGCCCGTGATCATGCCCGCGATGCCGGCGCCCGGCTCGCCCCACCGCTCGGTCAGCCAATCCAGAAGATCTTCAATTTGAAATCCTCCCGGCAAGGCTCTCACGAGTCTCTGGAGCCAGGCCGTGGCGAGGCCTTCCTTGCGTTTTTCCGCTTCTTCTTTTTGAGCCGCTTCCGCACGCAGCTGGGCCTTGGTCTTTCCGCTCTTAGGCTGCGAGCGCATTTCCGCTTTCATTTCCTGAAGGGTGCTGAGAACGCCCAGCATGATCTGTTCCACATTTGTGCTGCCGGTCAGGTTGGGATCGCGGGCCAGTTTTCTCCGGTTTTCCAAAAACACGAGTTCCTGGTCGATTTCACGCTTGGCAAGCTGGAGAAATTGATCGCGGACGAACTGCTTTGCTGCATCACTCAGGTCGAGCCCTTGAAATTGCTTCGCCGGATCGCCCAGGATTTGCCCGCTCAATTCGAGAAGGCCCTGATAAATCAACCTGCTGTTCTCGAGAAAATCTCCCGTCTCCGCGACCCCGTCCACGCGGATAGGCACCTTTCTCGCGATGAGATCGCGTACGAGGTCAGACAGAAGGTCCGCGATGAAACCGCCGATCTCGGCGTCGGCGTTCTGCGGCGCGGCCGCAGGAGGCGTCACACGCGGCGTATGCTCGAAATACCATTTCAAATCCGCGAGGATCGCGGCCTGAAAATCAAACAGCTTGTTCTTTTGAGACGGTTCGACGAGGTCTTCCAGGGGCATGCGCTTGAGGTCCTCCAACTCAGTCCCGCGGATAGCCGGGTTCGGTCGGATCTCCCCGATTCCGCCGTCGGTCAAATGAGCTCTCAAGATACTGGAGACGCGGTCGGCCACGGCTTCTTTGATATCCGCCCACTGGGCCGCCGGCCCCGCGCGGAGCGCCAAAGCCTCGATTCCCTTTTCACGGTTGCTGATGAAGTCCTGTTTAAAGGAGCTCGCCCAGCCAGCCCAAAGCCCTGCCACTGCCGTGGCGGTATTGCCGAAAATTTCCTTGGCCTGGATTTCTTCCAGCTCCCGTTTTTTCTTGTCCGCGTATTGCTCGGGCAGGGTGACGATGACCCTGCGGATATCCTGAAAAAAATCGCCTTCGCCCGCTTCAAAAGCCGCCGGATGGGACCAGTTCAGGTTTAGCACCATACCCAAAAGAGTCGTGAGCTGCTCCTCCATAAACTCGCCGAAACCTTCCAGATCCAATCCTTCCGTCTGCAGGAAGGTGGCGATTTTGTTAAACGTGGCCGCGTGGGTTCCCATCTGGTTTTCCAGGAATGCGAAAATCTTCGGCCCATCCAGCCGCTTCTCGGTAGGATCGACTCCCATCTGCCGGAAAATGCGGTAGATGAATTGCGCCGTGTTCCCGGACCGCTCGGCGACCAGATTGTTGATGAATGCGGCGCCGTCCGTCACCTTCGTCTCGTCATCCGTAAGACTTCCCAGATTGTTGCGGACATATTTGATCAAATACGTGGCGAGCTTGGTCAAAATGACTTTCCTCACGTCCTCCGCCCGGATCTCAGCGCGAACAGCTTCGGGCTGGCCCTCCATGCGGATCGCGGCTTCAGGCGGCGCATAGACCTGCCCCGCACGGTTGAAGTCCTCGGTCTTTTCCGCGACGCTCAGGCCGGAAGGCGTCTGCGTGACTTTATAATTCGTGCCGAGGAACGTGAACTCCGCGAGGCCCTGCGCGGTGAGGTCCGCGATTGTGGCCGGACGCAGGAGCCGCATGATGTTTTGCTCGTTGAGCTGGTTATGGGATTCCAGGTCCTGCAGCCCCTGGACGAATTTCTCGACTTTCTGCAGGAGCTGGTTCTCGACGGGCGCGCCTCCGGATTTTTCGTCGATGAATTTCGTGTAATTTCCGACCTCGATGATGCGCTTCTCGTCCGCCAGGTCACGGATGATCTGGTCGCGCCAGTCTTTGAGCATACGCCCCTGGTCCTGGCTCTTGGCGAGCATCTTGTCTCGGGTCGCGCGGACAAACGCCTTGTAGACGTCAACCTTGCCCTGCTCCACTTCGAAATAATCCTTCCACGAAACCAGGCCTTTCATGTGGTCCTTGTAGAGGATTTCGTCCGGCAGCCCGTTGATATCCGGAACGAGCAGCACGTAGGAGATATTCCTCTCCTTCAGCCTCTCGACCAGCCCTTCGGTATGGAAACCGCCCGCGACAAAAAGCACGGAAGGATTCGCTTCCCCTGTTTTTTTCAGCAATTCGCCCAGACGGTCCGCGAACACCCCGTCGCGCGCTTCGGCGTTCTGATAAAAGGCGATGTGGGATTTCAGGATGGCGGGATCGGCCCGCTTGCCGGCGCGCAGCGTCTTGAATTCTTCCCACTGATGGCGGGTCAGCTCCATGCTTCCCAGCTTTTTCAAGAGCTCCAGCCGGTGGGATTCGGAATCCAGTTCCCTTTCCTCGTCACTGCGGAAAAGCTTTTCTTTCACGGAGTCGGCATAAGCTTCGAACGCCTCGAAAAAGCGGGTGCCCTCAATGTCCTTGATGCGTTTCTGCTTGCGCATCATGCGCTGCATGCCGCCCGAAACCTGGAGCTTCAGGTCCATGCCGGCCGTGATCTCCTTGACGAAGAGCATGAATTCCTGCGGGCTGATTTCCGAGACCTTCAGCGCCTGGAACTTTTCGTTGAACGACGCGAGCAGCTCGCGGTCGCCGGCGGACGGATTGGGTTTGGACAGAAGGTAATCGCGGATCTGCTGACCGATTTTTTTCGCTTCGATGTCAACCGGCACCTGGCTTTCCGGATCCTTCAGGCTTTCTTCATAAACCAGCGCCAGTTCGCTGCCTTCGGGCGGAGCCTTTATGGCCGCGAGCACGCGGATGACTTCCAGAAGATCCATGCCGTTTTTCCGGAAATTCTTGAGCGCGCGCGCGACCCCCAGCAGCTTTTCCGAATAAACTTTTTCCTGCCGAGACTCGAGTTCTTTTTCCTGCGCCTCCATCGTCTTCCGGATGTTTTCCGCTTTCGACATGGCCGCCAGGAAATGGCCGTAGCCTTCTTCGTAAAGCTTCCAGTCTTCGATGCCCTGGTAAACGCCGGGCTGCTCGTTGAAAATCGCGGCCATGGAAGTGCCGGTGAGCTCGCCTCGTTCGAGATATTCTTTGAAGGTCTTTTTCAGGATTTCACGGTCGGGAAAGCTCTTGAAGATCTGCGCGTTGAGACGCGAGGCCGCGCCCTCCAGCGCCACCTGCCGCACGCCGTAGGTCTGCTGGAAAAAATCGATAAGGTTGCGGATACTTCGCTGCGCCTGCGGAATACCGTGCGCGTCCTGCACCAGAATGACCACGCCCTTGGAATCGGGTGCCTGCCGGATTTCTTCTTCCTTTCCGATGTTCACGGGAATCTGAATTTCGGAAAGAGTGGCGGGCAGGCTGGACACGGAAGCGGGAGGCAGAGGTTCGGCGGACGCGATGCGGACAAAAGAAGTTTCGGACAGACTAAAGGCGATGAGGACAAAGCCGGCCGTCAGCTGTCGGGTTAACTTGAACCTTGTCATAGCAGCCTCAAGATGTCACCTGTCTCGTTTGGGCATAATATTACAGTCTTTATACCCCCTTTTTAAATACATTTTAAATTTAGCTTAAAAACGGCCCTTATACAAATAAGGAAGGCTAGCAGGAGGGAACTCTTTATAGCGTGTACAAACAGAGGAAATCGGTATTGAGTGACGCGGGAAAGGGTTGCGGCGGATTAACTGCGCTTTTTTTCGAGCTTGAGCTTGTCGATCTCGTCAGAAACCGGCGTGGGATAATGCCCCGTAAAGCAGGCAGCGCAATAGAGGCTCTTCTCATGGCTGGCCGCACTGAGCATGCCGTCAAGGCTGAGGTAGCCGATGCTCTCCACGTCGAGAAATTTTTTGATCTCCTCCATGGAGTTGTTGCAGGCCAGCAATTCTTGCTTGGACGGGAAATCGATGCCGTAATAACACGGCGAAATATGCGGCGGGCAGCTGATCCGCATATGGACTTCTTTTGCTCCGGCGCGCCTCAAAAGCTTGACGCGCGAGCGTGCCGTGTTGCCGCGGACAATGGAGTCGTCGACCACGATCACGCGCTTGCCGTGGATCATCTCCCGGATCGGGTTCAGCTTGATCTTGATCTTGGTGGCCCGCATGGATTGCGTAGGATTGATAAACGTCCTTCCGATGTAGTGATTGCGGGTGAAGCCGTGCGCCAGCGGGATGCCCGACTCCTGGGCATAACCCAGGGCTGCGAAGTTCCCCGAATCCGGAACGGGCACGACAATGTCCGCCTGCACCGGATGCTCCTTGGCAAGGTTCCTTCCCATTTTTTCACGCACCTGCGCCACGTTATCCCCAAAAACAAGCGAGTCCGGTCTCGCGAAATACACGTGTTCGAAAATGCAATGGGCCTTCTTTTTTCCCTGGTCTTCAAACGGGAAGAAGCTGCGCGGGCCTTTGTCGTCGATGATCAGGACTTCCCCGGGCTGGACGTCGCGAATGTAATCCGCATCGATGAGATCGAACGCGCAGGTCTCGGAAGCCACGACGTATCCTCCGCCGAGTTTGCCGAAGCACAACGGACGGAAGCCGTGTGGGTCCCGGACCGCGAAGAGCTGGTTTTCTTTGAGCATCACGACACTGAAGGCGCCTTCCACCCTTTTGACGGATTCGATGACAGCCTCTTCCGGAGAACGGTATGAAGGCTTGGCCATCAGGTGGATAAAGAGTTCCGAATCCGTGGTGCTGCCGAAAATCGAACCGTAAGCCTCGAGTTCCGCGCGGAGAATCTGGGCATTCGTGAGATTGCCGTTATGGCCGATGGCCACCTGGCCACGGGAGTAATCCACGCGGTAAGGCTGGGCATTGATCAGGCTGGACGATCCTGTTGTGGAATAGCGTGTATGCCCGATGGCATGCTGGCCCGGCAGCGAGGCGAGGACTTTTTCGTTGAACACGTCGCCGACAAGCCCCATGCCCTTGTGCAGGTGCAGGTTTTCCCCGTCACTCGAGCAGATACCGGCCGATTCTTCGCCGCGGTGCTGGAGCGCGAACAGGCCGAGATACGTGATGTAGGCCGCGTTGGGAAGATTGAAGGCCCCGAACACGCCGCAATGGTCTTTGATGTTTTCGCCGCTCATTACTGCTCCATCTTTTTGGGAATGGCCGAATCGTAAATTTCGCGCAGGTCCGCTATTTTAGCACGAATCGCGTCGCCGACGTGAAGTTCCTTGCCGCCTGTCCGCCCGATCTGGTAAAGCGGCACGGAAAACGACTTGGCCTTGCGCAGGATTTCCTCTTTGTGTTCGGGCTTCACGGTGATCAGCACGCGGCTCTGGCTTTCGCCGAAGAGCAGCGAGTCTTTGCGCAGCGATTTCTTGTCCGCGGCCCTCGGCGTGACCAGATCTAGCTGGTCCACCACGGCGCCTATCCCCTCTTCTTTACCGAAGCAGCTCTCGGCAAGCGCAACGGCCAAACCGCCCTCAGCGAGATCGTGGCAGGATTTCAGAAGGCAGGAATCCCCCATGGCCAGGATAAAATTCTGCAGCGCTTTTTCCTTCGCGAGGTCGAGCCGCGGCGGCAGTCCTTTTTTCAGCCCATGCTCGATCATAAGGTAATGCGAGCCGCCGATTTCATCGTACGTGTCGCCGGCCAGGAAAAGAATGTCACCTTCGTTTTGAAAATGCGAAGGCACGCGCTTCGAGAGATCGTCCAGGATACCGACCATGCCCACCGTAGGCGTGGGATAAATCGCGGCCTTCGGGCTTTCGTTATAGAAGCTCACGTTGCCGCCCGTCACCGGCGTGTTCAGCGCCTTGCAGGACGCGATCATGCCGTTCACGGACTGATGAAATTGCCAGAAGACGTCGGGCTTCATGGGATTGCCGAAGTTCAGGCAGTTGGTAATCGCAACAGGCCGCGCGCCGGAACAAACCACGTTGCGGGCGGATTCGGCCACGGCGATCTTGCCGCCTTCGAAAGGATCGAGATAGCAATACAGGCTGTTGCAGTCGGTCGAAACCGCGATGCCGCGTTTCGTGCCCTTCACCCGGATGAGCGCCGCGTCATGGCCGGGATAGAAAACCGTGTCCGTCCGCACCATGTGGTCGTACTGGCGCCACACCCAGCCCTTCGAGGCAATCGTGGGATGGCCAAGAAGCTTCTTGAGCACGGCCGTGCAATCCTGGGGCTCTTTCACCGAGGACGGATCAAACTTCCGCGTTTCTTCCAAATAAGCGGGCACGGCTTCTTCGCGCACATAGATGGGGCCTTCTTCGGCCAGAGCACGCGCGGGAATCACCGCCACTTTTTCCGGACCATCATACACGGTCATGAGGGTCCCTGCTTTGATCTCGCCGATCTTCACGGCATGCAGATCCCACTTGTTGAAAATGTCTTCGATTTTCTTTTCCTTGCCCTTCTGCGCGATGATGAGCATGCGCTCCTGGGATTCGGAAAGCATGATTTCGTACGGCACCATGCCGGTCTCACGGCGCGGCACTTTCTGCAAATCGATCTCGATGCCGATGTCGCCTCTGGACGCGGTTTCGCAGGTCGAGCAGGTGAGACCGGCCGCGCCCATATCCTGCATGGCGACCAGCGCGTCGGTCTTGATCAGCTCGAGGCAGGCTTCCATCAAAAGTTTTTCCATGAACGGATCACCCACCTGCACCGCGGGCCGGTCTTCGTGGCTTTCTTCACTGAGTTCCTTCGAGGCAAACGCCGCGCCGCCCAGACCGTCGCGTCCCGTGGCCGCGCCGACGTAGTAAACCGGATTGCCCACGCCGCTTGCTTTCGCGCGCACGATCTCGTCTTTTTTCATGATGCCGAGCGCCATGGCATTGACGAGAGGATTGCCTTCGTAACATTCGTCGAAATAAACTTCGCCGCCGATCGTCGGCACGCCGATGCAGTTGCCGTAATGCGCGATGCCCGCGACCACGCCGCGGAAAAGCCTCTTGGTCACGGGCTTTTCCAGGCTGCCGAAGCGGAGCGAGTTCATCAGGAGAATCGGCCGCGCGCCCATGGTGAAGATATCGCGCAGAATGCCGCCCACGCCCGTGGCCGCGCCCTGGAAAGGCTCGATGGCTGATGGATGGTTGTGGCTTTCGATCTTGAAGCAGACGGCCAGGCCGTCGCCGATGTCCACGATACCGGCGTTCTCTTCACCCGCCTTCACGAGCAGGTCCGGGCCTTCGGTCGGAAAGGTCTTGAGGATGGGCTTGGAATTTTTATAAGAGCAATGCTCGCTCCACATCACGCTGAAAATCCCGAGTTCCGTGAAATTGGGCTCGCGCCCCAGAATCTTCACGATCTTTTCGTATTCGGGCTGCGTGATGCCGTGCGCGGCGATCATTTCCGGCGTGATTTTTTCAGGAGTTTTCGTCATGGTCATGTCCGCGATCCCATCGTGACGTCCAGGATGCTCTCCCAGATCTTGCGGCCGTGATCGCAGCCCAGCACGTCTTCGCTCGCGCGCTCGGGATGCGGCATCATGCCCAATACGTTTCGCTTTTCGTTGAGGATGCCGGCGATATTGCTCTTGGCCCCGTTCGGATTGAAAGCCGCGGAAACGTCGCCGTCTTTGGAGCTGTAGCGGAACGCGACACGCGACTCGTCCTGCAGGCGCTTCAGCGTGTCGTCGCTGCAATAATAATTGCCTTCGCCGTGCGCGATCGGAAGCGAGATCGTCTCGCCTTTCTTGAAATGCCGCGTGAAAATGCTGTTCGTGTCTTCCACGCGCAGCCACACGTGCTTGCAAATAAAGGAAAGGGAGAGATTGCGCAGCATGGCGCCGGGAAGAAGTCCCGCTTCGAGAAGAATTTGAAAACCGTTACAGATGCCGATGACGGGCTTGCCTTGGTCCGCGTGCTTTTTCACGGCTTCCATCACCCGCGAAAAACGCGCGACCGCGCCGGTGCGCAGGTAATCGCCGTAGCTGAAGCCGCCCGGAAGCACGATGAGCTCGGCCTCTCCGAGCGCCGCGTCCTTGTGCCACACGAATTCGACCTTCATGCCCATCACGTCCTTCAGGACGTTGTAGCAGTCGGTATCGCAATTCGAGCCGGGAAAAACAACGACGGCCGCCTTCATCGTCATCGGGCGGCCCCGGCGGTCTCTTTGAGCTCCAGCGTGTAGTCTTCGATGACAGGATTGATCAGCACCTTGTCGCACATCTCGCGGATGCGGGTTTCCGCTTTCGAGCGGTCCTTTTCGTCCACGGTCAGTTCGAAATGCTTGCCCACGCGAAGGTCCTTCGCTTCCTGGTAGCCCAGCGTCGAAAGCGCGTGCAGCACGGTTTTCCCCTGCGGGTCGAGGACCGACTTTTTCAGCGTGACGTTGATGACGGCCTTGTACATGTTATTCCAGTTCCTTTCCCGAGAGGCGCTTGTAAGCGTCGCGGTAGGCCAGCGAAGTTTTTTCCACCACGTCCTGCGGCAGCGACGGCGCGGGCGGCTTCTGGTTCCACTTGATGTCGAGAAGGTAGTTGCGGACGATCTGCTTGTCGAAGCTCGGCTGGTCGTGGCCGGCCTCATACTGGGCCGCGGGCCAGAAGCGCGAGCTGTCAGGCGTGAGCACTTCGTCGATCAGGATGAGCTCGTCGTTGTAGACGCCGAACTCGAACTTCGTGTCCGCGATCAGGATTCCTTTCGTAGCGGCATACTCGCGGCCTTTTTCGTAAAGCGCGATCGAATACTTCTCGGCCTTGTCCGCCAGGTCCTTGCCGATGCGGCGCACGGTTTCGGCGATGTCGATGTTGATGTCGTGGCCCACGGTCTCTTTCGTGGCGGGCGTGAAAATGCTCTTCTCGAGCTTGGCGCATTGCTGCAGTCCGGCCGGAAGCTTGTGGCCGCAGACCGCGCCGGTCTTCTGATAGTCTTTCCAGCCGGAGCCTGTCACGTAGCCGCGCACCACGCATTCGATCGGCAGCGGCTTCGCCTTTTTGACCAGCATGGAACGGCCGCGCAGCTGCGCGCCGTACTTTTTCACGACTTCCGAAGGCAGGTCCATGGCGTCGACATCGGCCGTAATCAGGTGGTGCGGCATGAAATCCGCGAAATGATTCAGCCAGAACACCGAGGTCTGCGTGAGCACCTTGCCCTTTTGCGGGATCGGGTTCGGAAGCACCACGTCAAAAGCGCTGAGGCGGTCCGTCGAAATGATGAGGAGCCTGTCTTTGCCCGCTTCATAAATATCGCGGACTTTCCCTCTTGCAACAAAAGGAAGCGGAAGCTGGGTCTGCATCACGGTGTCATTCATGTCGGCGCTCGCTTGCATACAAGGTTTTCCTCCGGTTGAAAAACAATCACTTGCCTGACTTGGCACGGGAGCCGTTGATGCCCACACGCGCGAAAATCTTGTCCACGTTTTTGAGATGGTACTTCGTATCGAAAACCGCTTCGACTTCGTCGCGGCCCAGATGCTTCAGGATGTCGCGGTCTTTCAGGACCACATCGCGCATGGTGGCATCGTCCTGCTCCCATACTTTCTTCGCGGCATTCTGCACGAGCGCGTAGCCTTCCTCGCGCGTCAGCCCTTTTTCCACGAGCTTCAACAAAAGTCCCTGGGAATAAACAATGCCGCGGCTCTTCTCGAGGTTCTTGATCATGTTGTCTTTGAAAACCACCAGGTCTTTGATCACGCCCTGCATGAGCACGATCATGTAATGAAGCAGGATCGTGCTGTCCGGGAATATCACGCGCTCGACGGACGAATGCGTGATGTCGCGCTCATGCCAGAGCGCCACATTTTCCAGCCCTGCGACCGCATTGCCTCGCAGGATGCGGGAAAGACCGGCCACGCGCTCGCAGGTGATCGGGTTGCGCTTGTGCGGCATGGCGGATGAACCCTTCTGGCCTTCCTTAAATGACTCCTGGACTTCGAGGGTTTCGGTTTTCTGGAGGCCGCGGATTTCCGTGGCCAATTTTTCGAGCGACGCGCCGATGACCGCGACTGTGCAAAGGTACTCCGCGTGGCGGTCGCGCTGGACCACCTGCGTGGAAATCGGATCGGGCTTTAAGTCCAGTGCGCGGCAGACATCGTCTTCGACAGCCGGATCCACGTTCGCGAACGTGCCCACGGCGCCGGAAATCTTGCCGTAGCCGATCGTGTCCATGGCCTGCTCGAAGCGCTTGATGTTGCGCTTGGATTCTTCATAAAAGAGCGCCATCTTCAGGCCGAACGTCGTAGGCTCGGCATGCACGCCATGGCTGCGGCCGACCATCACGGTAGTGCGGTGTTCCATGGCTTTCTTCTTTAAAATTTCCGAAAGCGTCTTCAGCTCTTTCAGGATCAGCTGTGACGCTTCCATGATCTGCAGCGCCAGCGCAGTGTCGAGGATGTCCGAAGAGGTCAATCCGAAATGGACGTAGCGTCCCGCGGGCCCGACGTTCTCGGCCAGGTTCGTAAGGAATGCGATGACGTCGTGATTGACGATTTTTTCGATTTCGCGGATGCGCTCGAGATCGAAACGCGCTTTCTTGCGCACCTTGGCGGGAATGTCTTTGGGAATGTAGTCGTGCTTGGCCAACGCATCCAGCGCCGCGAGTTCGACGTCGAGCCATTTGGCCACTTTGTTCTGTTCGGTCCAGATCTTGCCCATTTCGGGCATCGTGTAACGAGAAATCATATCGTATCCCGACGCATGGCGTCCATGTAGCGCTAACGGGATTTAAACCCGTGTTTTTGCCTTGAGAGGGCAACGTCCTAGATCAGGCTAGACGATAGCGCCAGAAATCCGTAACAGTTTATTTGATAGTGACTTAAAGCGGATTGGATGAAACGGCTTTAAGGGAAGACACGCGCAGTATATAAAACCGGTTGTTTCGTGTCAATGCGGCGGGACGAATTTAGGTCGTGCGCCGCCGCCTGAAATCATCCAATGTTCTGTCCAGGCTCCTGACTCGCTCGTCCAGCGACCGCACGTCCCGCTCCAGGTAATTGACCTTTCGTTCAAGCTGCGCAACGCTGTTCGAAAGCGAGGCCGCATCGCGGCCCATGACACCGACACCGCTGTCCAATCCTTTCGCGATGTCCTGATCCACCGTGGCGGATTCCGGCGCGTGAGTCAGGCTTTCCGAGGGCTCGGGCGCGGCAGGGGGATCTTGCTGTTCGGCCTGGGATTCTTCGGGAGCGGGCTGGGAATCTTCGACCGCGGCCTGCGTGTCTTGGTTCTCCTGCGAGCTGTCATCCGCGGAAACGCTTTCGGAAGGCTGGGGCGAATTTTGAAGCGCGTCCATGGAAGAATTGAGGTCCGAGGCCCAGTCCGTGCCGCTGTCACTGTCGGAAGGGCCGTCGCTGGCGCGGCAGTAGCCCGCGATCAGCAGGCACGACAGAAGGCTGAAGAAGAAAATCTTTTTCAAAGGGGCCCCTTTCGGATGACGGAGTATATCATAGGGCCCCGCGGCCTGAGAAGGAAGAATTAACCTCGGGGATGGAACTGGGAGTGGACGCGTTTCAGATGGTCACGCGAAACGTGGGTATAGATCTGCGTGGTCGCGATGTCCGCGTGGCCGAGCAATTCCTGCACCACGCGAAGGTCGGCCCCATGCTCGAGGAGATGCGTGGCGAACGAGTGCCGGAACGTATGCGGCGTGATCTTTTTCGTAATCCCGGCCAGCCGCGCGTACTTTTTGATGAGCTGCCAGATGAATTGCCTTGTCAGCCCCTTCCCGCTTTTGCCGAGGAAGAGATGATTCGTTTTGGGCTTTTGCTTCGGGCGGAATTTTTCCAGGTACTGCTCGAGCGCGCGCACGGCCGCGCGGCCCACGGGCACGAGCCTCTCTTTGTCGCCCTTGCCCCGGCATTTCAGGAAACCGTTCATCAAATTGACATCTTCGACCTTGAGGCCCGCCACTTCGGAGACGCGCGTGCCGGTCGCGTAAAGGCATTCGAGAAGGGCCCGGTCGCGGAGCCCCCTGCCTTTTGCCGGAGGGAGGCTCAGCATGGCCTCGATTTCCCGCGACGACAAAAAGTTCGGGAGTTTTTTCCAAAGCCGCGGCGATTCGAGCACGCTGGTGACGTCGGTTTCGAGGAAGCGCTCTTTGACGAGAAAACGGTGGAACAGCTTCACCGCGACGAGCCGCCGCGCCATGGAAGACGATTGCAGCCCTCTTTTTTTCTCCTGGAGCAGAAAGTCCAGGATGTGCGTGCGCGTGACTTTGTCCATGGCCTTCAGCTTTTTGCCGTGAAGGAATTGGCCATAGGCTCCGAGGTCCTGGCGATAGGCGGCAAGCGTGTTCGCGGCCAGGCCTTTTTCCACGGAAAGGTAATCGAAGAATTCGGTTTCGAACGGCAGGGCCGCGGGAGAAGGTTCGATTTTCACCTTAAGGTGATCGGCCGGCGGGGCGGTAAGGTTTAAATGTCCTTCACGCCGCTGTCGCGAAGGAGCTTGAGGAAGGCGGCCTCGTCGATCTTCTTGATGCCCAGCTCATCCGCTTTTTTGAGCTTCGAGCCCGCGTTTTCCCCGGCGACGAGGACGTCGGTCTTGCGGCTCACGCTGGAACTGGGATGGCCGCCCAGCTGGCGGATGTATTTTTCGGCTTGCGAGCGTTCCATGGATTCCAGCGTGCCCGTGATGACGAAGGTCTTGCCGTTGAAGGCATCCGCCGTCTTCACCTTTTCCACGATGTCGAAGCGGACTCCCGCCTGGCGCAGCTTCTTTAATATAGCCCGCGTGCCGGCTTCCTCGAAAAACTCCACGATGGCTTTGGCCGTGACAGGCCCGATTTCGCGGATCGCTTCCAAGTCTTCCTGCCCGGCCTTGGCCACGACGTCCAGGTCCTGGAAGCGCTGCGCCAGGATGAACGCCGCGCGCTCGCCCACGCCCGGAATGCCCAGGCCGAAAATCAGGCGGTTCAGCGGCCGCGATTTACTGGCCTCGATGCCCTGGAACAAATTGTCCCGCGATTTCTCGCCCATGCGCTCGAGCTTCACCACTTCTTCCGGGTCCAGGAAATAAATGTCCGAGAGATCCTTGATCATCTTGTAGTCCACGAACTGCGCCACCCACACGGCGCCCAGCCCCTCGATGTCCATGGCGTCGCGCGACGCGTAATGCCTCACGCGCGCGCTCAGCTGCGCCGGGCAGGCCAGGTTCACGCAGCGCAGCGCCACTTCGCCCTCGGTTTTTTTCACATGGCCGCCGCAGACCGGGCACTTTTCCGGGAAACGGAATTTGTAAAGCGAACCTTTCCTTTTTTCCACGAGAACCTGGATGACCTTCGGAATGATCTCCCCGCTTTTTTCGATGAGCACGCGGTCGCCGATGCGCGCGTCGAGCCGCTCGATCTCGTCCTGGTTGTGCAGGCTCGCGCGCGAAACCGTGGTGCCGGAAACAAGGACCGGCTCCAGGATCGCGACAGGCGTCAGCGCGCCGGTCCTTCCGACCTGGACCACGATATCGTTCAGCGTGGTTTCCACCTTTTCGGCCGGATACTTGTAGGCGATCATGCCGCGCGGCGATTTCGTGGTGCTGCCGAGCGTCTTGCGCACGTCCAGGGAATCCACTTTCACGACCATGCCGTCGATGTCGTACGGCAGTTTGCCTTTTTTCTCGCGGTATTTGTCGATGAAGCCCACCACGCCATGAATGTCTTGGGTGAGGCAGGTGTGCGGGATGGTCTTGAAGCCCAGACCTTTCATGAATTCGAAAGCCTGGGACTGGCTTTCCGGCGCTTTGGCGCCTTCCACGGTGACAAGCCCGTGAATAAAGGCATTCAGCTTGCGGCGCGCCACGAGCTTGGGATCGAGCTGCTTCAGGCTGCCGGCGCACGCATTGCGCGGATTCGCGAACAATTCTTCGTCCTGCTTCTCGCGCTCGTGGTTGATCTTTTCGAACTGCGCATGCGAAAGATACGCCTCGCCGCGCACCTCGAGTTTTTTGGGGACCGGGCCTTTGTGCGGCGCTCCGGGAGCGGGAATTTTGAGCGGGATGTCCGCGATGGTCTTGATATTTTCGGTGATGTCGTCGCCCTGCTTGCCGTCGCCGCGGCTCGAGCCGGTGACCAGCACGCCGTTTTCATAAACGAGGCTGATGGAGACGCCGTCGATCTTCTCTTCCACGAAATAATCAAAGGATTCAGGCACGATCCGATGAAGCCGCTGGTCGAATTCCAGGAGTTCTTCCACGGAATACGTATTGTCCAGCGACAACATGGGCACGCCGTGCGTGACGCTCTTGAACTCTTTAAGCGGCGCGCCGCCCACGCGCTGCGTCGGCGAATCCGCAGTGACGAGTTCCGGATGCTCACGCTCGAGCGTCTCGAGCTCCCGCATCAGCTTGTCGTAGTCGAAATCACTGATCTCGGGCCTGGCCTCTTCATAATACTTACGGTTGTGATGGCGGATCTCTTCCCGCAGCTTTTCGATCCGGCGCTCAACGTCTTTTTTCGCAGTGGATTTGGCCATGTCACAACAGCCGGTCGGCGAGATACGCGGGCAAACCGGCTTTCCTGATTTTCTGGGCGGCTTTTTCGTTGTCGTAATCCAGCCGCACGAGTTCAAAGGTCCGTTTTTCGTCGTCGTAGATCCCGAAAGCGGTTCTCGGGTCCCCGTCGCGGGGCTGGCCCACGCTTCCGGGATTCAAAATGTATTTCGTGCCGGCCGCGATCTCGGTCATGCCGGGCTCGAGGCGTTCCGCGCTGCGCGCCATCTCGCAAAAACAGCCGGGCACGTGCGTGTGGCCCACGAAGCAGACCGGAGTCTCCATCTCCCTGAAGCTCGGCACCGCGTCCACGTAGCGCGTCAGATAATGAAAGGCCTCGGGCGCGTGAAGGCTGCCGTGCGCGAGCGAGAGGTTTTTCTCCACGCGTGTGTACACAAGGCCGGGAATCTCCTCCGTCCATTTCTCGTCGAGCACGTCCGCCGTCCACTCGATGGCCGTGCGCGCGAAATCATTGAACCACGCGCGCAGCGACGGGTCGACCACGGCCTTTTCGTGATTGCCCATCAGCACCACGTCCGCATTTTCGAGCGCCCAGCCCAGGCACTCGTTCGGGTTCGCCCCATAGCCCACGGTGTCGCCCAGCACCACGGTCCTGTCCACGCCGCGCGTCTTCAAAGAGGCCGCGACGGTTTCCAAAGCCTCGAGATTGGCGTGAATGTCGGAGAGGACGGCGTGGCGCATGTCAGACCGCGATTTCGAAGGTTTGGAACTTTCCCTGAGGCTCGTCCCAGAACGTGCGCGTCTCGCGGATGAATCCGGAAAGATGGGAATTGGAAATCGCGTCCAGAAACTGACGGAGCTGGTCTTCCTCGCCTTCGGCCAGCATCTCGACCTGCCCGTCGGTCAGATTGCGGACATAGCCGGTCACATCAAAGCGGCGCGAGAGGTTCTGTGCCGTGTACCGGAACCCCACGCCCTGCACGGTCCCGCTGAAAAGGGTTCGAAGCTGCTTCTTCATAGATTTTCAACATACCGCTTCTTGCACGGAGCGTCAAGCGCTTCCCCGAAGCTCGCCCCGCTCGTAATGCTCCGTCCGCTCCAGCTTGCCTCCCGCGTAGACCTTGCAGGGCCCATGCAGCGCGTCGTCCTCGTAGATTTCCTCACGCAGCGGCTTGCCGTCTTCGCCGTAGCACACGCGCAGGCCCTGGCGCAGATCATGCCGGAAATGGATTTCCTCTTTCAAGGCGCCGCCCGGATA
The DNA here is from genome assembly GCA_035495615.1 of Verrucomicrobiia bacterium. Lineage (NCBI taxonomy): Bacteria > Pseudomonadati > Verrucomicrobiota > Verrucomicrobiia > Verrucomicrobiia bacterium. The sequence continues at coordinate 26,055 of DATJFP010000034.1, forward strand.
AAACAGTTGCCCCGTTCCTTCCAGCCGGCCGCCTTCGAACGTCCACTTTTCTTTCACGGTGCCGTTCTCGTACCAGGAGCGCATGAGCCCGTGCATGAGTCCGCCGCGGTAGGTCACTTCACGCCGCAATTGTTTGTTCGGATAGAACCACTGGCACAGGCCGTCCTGCATGCCGTTCTTGAAGCTCAGGATTTCTTTGACCGAGCCGTCTTCGTAATAACTCGTCGTGGGGCCGTCGGGCCGGCCTTGCTTTAATTTGGTTTCCTGCTCCAGCCCCCCGCCGGGAAACGATTTTTTCCGGACCTCGCGCGCAAAATCTTTCTGCTCATGACTCCATTCGGTCATGCGGCGCCTTCAGCCGGGGACGATGCCGGAGACGGAACCGTGGAAGGCGCGGACACGGGCGAAGACGACGGCGAAGGCGCGGGAGAAGTTTCCGCGGCCGGCGGCGCGGGGTGCGCGGCCAGCTCGGTTTGCAATTCCGACACTTGCTTTTGAAGGGCTGCGGCGGTCTTGGCGCTTTCTTCGGCCGCGGCCTTTTCCGCGGTCCAGGCCGTCTGGCTTTCGAGAAGCCGTGCCTTTTCCGCCTCGAGGGACGTGATCTGTTCCTGGAGAAAACCGATCTGGCTCCTGGATGAGCGGAGTTCCGCGTTGAGACGCTGCTCTTTGATGCTCGAAACGGCGATGACGACGAGCAGCAGCACGAGGGTGACGATGAGAAGAGCTCTTTGCATGCGGCCTCCGTTTACCCGGCGTCCGCGCTGATCACGCGGTTGCGCCCCGTGCGTTTGGCTTTGTAAAGCGCCTGGTCCGCGCGCTCGATCAGATCTTCTTTTTTTGTGGCGTCGGACGGAAATTCCGCGATACCGATACTCACCGTAATGCGAATGTCGTCGCTGCCCAGGTGGTAGAGCTGGTGCTCCACGGCCTTGCGCATGCGTTCGGCGCAGGTCATGGCCCCGGCCCGGTTGGTTTCCGGCAGGATGAGGACGAATTCGTCGCCGCCCATGCGCACCGCGATGTCCGAACGCCGGATGGAAAAGTCCACCTTGGGGCCTTCCCCCATCTCCGGCCTCAGGATTTTCGCGAATTCTTTCAAGAGCAGGTTGCCCTGGCTGTGCCCCTGCGTGTCGTTGAAGGCCTTGAAGCGGTCGATATCGATGAAGAGCAGGCAGAAAAGATAACCGCGCCGAAGGCTCCGCGAAATCTCCGCGTCCAGGTAATCGTTGAAGAACCGGTAATTATAGAGGCCGGTCAGCGGGTCGATGCTGAGGTCTTTGGTGCGTTCCCGGACAAGGTTGCGCAGGTTTTCCTCGACGCGCGTGAGAAGATCCCTCATGGACACGATGCCCAGCACGTGTCCCTCGGCGTCTACGACCGGGACGTGACGGATATGGGACTCCTTCATCTCTTCAAGGACCTTGCCCAGCGAATAGTCGGGCCGCGCGGTGATGAGCTTCTGCGTCATGACGTCCGACACGCGCAGTTTTTCCAGCTCCCGCTTCTGCGCGAAGATCTTCGTCACGAAATCGCGCTCGCTCAGGATTCCCACCAGCTTGCCGTTTTCGACGACCACGACCGCGCCGATGCGGTGCTCGGTCAGTTTCTGGGCCGCCTCGGTAATGCTCGCATCCGGGGACAGCGCGACCACATCCGGGATCATGATGGATCCGATCGTATTGATGAATTCGTTGGTCTGGATGTTGGCGGGCGGGAGGTCGTTTTTCGCGGCGTTCTGCGCCATAAGCTTTCCTTTGGCTGATCCTCGGCTTTGAAAAATTGTACTCTTTTTTACGACGCGAGACAATGGAGGCCGGCTCGATTGCCTTTAAAAATAATTAGCTTTGATTCGGCCCGAACTTCTTCTATAATTTCGCCTGTCCTTTTGACGTCATTTTGCGTTAAAAATTTTAACTCTGGGGCGCAGCCCCAAGGGACCTCGTGTCCCGAACGAGAAGGAGAATTACCGTGATCAGTCTTTATTATGCCCCGCCTTCCATTTTCGGCCGGAAGGTCCTTGCGGTTCTGGAAGAAAAAGGCCTCGACTACGAGATCAAGCCCATGAGCTTTGCCGAACGCGACATGGACAAGCCCGATTACCTGCGCCTGAATCCGAACGGCGAAGTGCCTACGCTGGTCGACGAAAACTTTGCGGTCTATGAATCCACCGCCATCATCGAGTACCTCAACGACGAATATCCGGAACCGCCTCTCCTGCCTGAAGATTCCGAAGGCCGCGCCCGGGTCCGCATGATCGAAGATTATTGCGACCTTCACCTCTTCAAGGAAATCGTCCGCTGCGTCCTCAAAAAACTCGTCGCCAAGGAAGAGATTACCGAGGAAGACCAGAAGGCTTTGCGGGAAAAGATCAAGAGGATCGAGAGCTATCTGGGTCCCCAGGATTTTCTCGCGGGCACGTTCTCGTTCGCGGATTGCGCCTTCATGGCCGCGGCCGCGAGCCTGGAAGCCCTCGGCGTCCTGGATACGGTCTGCACTTCCGGTCCGCTCAAGCGCTACATCGACCGCCTGAAGCAGCGCAAAGGCTGGAAGGGCGCGAGCCTCCTCACGATCGAGACCTCGGTTAATTCCTAAGGCCTCTAGTCCCTCTCGCTCGGGAGATGATTTTCGGACGCGCCGTTTAAAAGCGCCGCGACTTTCCGGAGGAGCTGGTCCACGTGAAACGGCTTTACGATGTAATCCGTGCAGCCGTCTTCGAAGGCCTCTTCCACCCACGTTTCCCGCAAACCTGAGACCATGAGGACGGGCACTTTACGCATCTCGTCGACGCCGGATTCTTTTTCCTTCCGCCGGATCTGGCGAAGCAGCTCCAGCCCGTCCATCCCCCGCATGATGATGTCGAGGATCACAAGGTCGTAAGGCTGCCGCTGCAGCGAGGCCATGTAAGCTTTCAGGGCATGCTGGCTGTCCTGAAATGCGTCCATTTCATAGCCTTCCTCTTCAAGGAATTCGCGGAGCGTCTGCGTGATGAGGGCTTCGTCATCGACGACCAGCAGCTTTTTGCCTTTGCCCGGCCTCATTTCGCCGCCGTCTGGGAGATCATGTTGCCGCCCGTGTCGAATTCCTTGCGGTTCACCCGCTTGCCGGCCGAGTATTCATCTTCGAACTTAAGATTGCCGTCCGGCGAATACTGCTTGGCAAGCCCTTCCCGGCTGCCTTCGCGGAACGTCCATTCCGACTTGATCTTCCCGTCCCCGTAATAAATCTTCGTGAGGCCGTTCAGCTGGCCGTTGCGGTACGACCGCTCCGCCACCAGCTTGCCGAAGAAATACTGCTTTTCCATTTCACCATCCAGATGCTGTTCCTTTTCGACCGTGAAATTGAGAGAAAAGAAAATCAGCCCGACGGCAACGAGGCCGAGGACGCTCAGGATCGGAACGAAGAATTTTTTCATGACTGCCTCCGGATCTCTATCGTTTATCGCTAACGCATCTTGGTCCCGACGAGCGTGGCCACCATCGCCAGCGCGACTTCCCCGCCGAACTGGACCTTCCAGTCGATGCCGGTCAGCCGCGCGAGCCAGGCCCCGTCCTGGAAAAGCTGGGTGAAAAAAGCCGAGGTCAACAGGACGGTCGTGATGCCGAACATCCAGCGCTTCACTTGGCCTTGCCTTTGCCGTGCGCGCCGCCGTAAAGCGGCGCCGACGGCTTGAAATCCTCTTCCGTTTCCCCGCCGTTCAAGGCCTTCAAAACGCTTTCCTCGTCCTCGGCATGCTCGCCTGCGGGCGAAGCCCCTTTGTCGAACAGGACCTCGCGGCTCAGCCCGCCGTTTTCCTGGAATTGCTGCTGGACGCCTTGGCGGACGCCCTCCGAGTACGGCGTCACGGCCTGCATGCGCCCGTTTTCGTAATAACTTTTACACGGCCCCTGTTTGGCGTCATTGACGTACTCGCATTCCTCTTTCAGGCTTCCGCTCTCATAGAAATTCTTCACCTTGCCGGCCAACCTGCCGTCGCGGATATGCGCGAGCGTCTTCAGCTTGCCGTTCGGGTAATAGAGCTTGCCCTCGCCCTGGGCGAGCCCCTTCTCGAAGTAGACTTCTTTTTCCGGCGCGCCGTCCTCGTAATAGCCTTCGGTCAGGCCTTCGAGCATGCCGTCCTTATAGCGGGTGCGGTTTCTAAGCTTGCCGGATTCGTAATAAGTTTCCTGGATGCCGTCTTCGGTGCCCAGCCGGAACTGCCCCACGCCTTTCAATTTTCCGCTGGAATAATAAACCAGGACCACACCGTCGAGTTTCCCCTTGCGGTAAGGCTCCTCGCGTTCGAGAAAGCCATCCGGAGAATACATCCGCGTCACGCCGTGAAGGGCGCCGCTCAAATACGAGGCCTCGAAACGCAGCGTACCGTCGGCGTAATAGTCTTTCCTGATTTCAACCGCGGCTTCCGAGCGCGGCGGGGCTCCGGCGGCCAGCACGGCAAGACATATAAAGAAGAAGCTGTTTTTATGCATGAAGGCAGGCTTTCCATTCTTTCTGCGGACGGTGTTGCTCTTGGTATCGATTATACCCCATGCGCGGCATCCGCCGCGGACGGCTCCGGCCCGATCTCTTCGCAGACGTCCACGCAGCCGTCGGGGCCGTACTTCCAGCGGTTGGCGGGTTTACCCTCGATATGATTTTGGACTTCGATCAGGTGTCCGTCTTCGGAAAAGAACTTGGCAGGGCCGACGGGTTTGTTATTTTCGAGGTGGACGATGCGGCGCGGGCTTCCGGTTTCGTAAAAGGTCCAGGAAAAGCCCTGAAGACGGTTTTTCCGGTAATTCATGAGGGCACCGAGCGCGCCGCTTTCATAATACCATTTGACCGTGCCTTCCAGCTGCCCGTTCGAATAAGGGAACTCCCCTTTCAAGGCCCCGCTTTCATAATAAAGCTTGGCGTCGCGCGGCATCTCGGCCGCGGCCGCCGCGGCAGATACGGGTGCCATCCCGCAAAGCAGCAGAAGAACCGCCAGAAAACGTGTTTTTTCTCCCATGCTCGTCTTTCCCGGGAAAGGCAAGTGCTGTTGGAGAACCGGTACGTAGAAAGCTGCTTCTTATATCGGCGCTTTGGAGAGGAGATTAAGCGGAGCGCGGAAGGCTAGGAGATGCGGGAATAGGAAAGCCGGCGTTTGAAAAGCAGGGCGATCTGCCGGAAAAATGCCGCGATCCAGGGTCCGGTCAGGAACCAGGCCAGCACGATGCCCGTGAAATTGGCAAAAAAATCATGCGTTTCGCAGGTGCGGCAGGTCGTGAACCATTTCTGGCACAGCTCGATCGTGGCGCCCATCAGGAGGAAGGACAGGCCGATACGGGAGTGGTAACGGCGAGGGAAGTTCAGGGTAAACCACAGCATGAGGCTGAAGTAGGCCAGAAAATGGCAAAACGCATCGCCCGGAACCTTGCGGAGAAAAAGGGTCTTTTTGAAATCCTGAGTAACGGCATTCAGCAAAGCCGGAATCTCCGGCATAAAGGAAAGAAGCACTACGGCTCCGATGCCTAAAATCCCAACTCCGAACACCATCCACTTTTGTCTTGTCGTGAACATTTGATCCCTTTCTTGCAAGTCCGCCGGTAAAAAGTTAAGATGATACGCGATTTCCGCCGAATTACCAGAGCATTTTGGATGCCAGACATAAACGCGCGGGGCTTTGACGGGGCTTGGAGGATGCTGCTAGAGAATACTAAAAATATTTAGCGGCTTACTGGAATGGACAAAGACAAAATTCGGCTCTTACAGTTTTTCATCTGTAAGGAATTTACGACAGCCCGGCAGGACAGTTATTTAGCGGAAAACATTCTCGGGAACCTCTACGTTCCCGCCTTCCCCTATCATTTCGAAAAGCTCTACGCCGTCACGTGTTGGCGCAAGGACCAGAAGTTCCACAAGGAAGTCATCGAATACGAAACCGAGTACGGCGCCAAGGCCCGAAGCGCCCACATGGACATCGAGCCCATCACCAACAGCGTCCTCTTCCGCTGGCACAAGCACCGCTTTCCCGCCAATTTTGTCATCGAAAAGCCCACACACTTGACGGTCCGCGTCATTCTGGACTGGGAAGTCCTGTGGGAATCTTACATCCTCATCGAAAAGACCCACGCAGGGTCAACCTGATCAAACCGGCGAGGACGGTTGGACGGACGGAGACGTCGCGGCAGCCGGAGCGGTCTCTTTGGCCGCCTTGGCCGCGGCCTGCTCTTCCAGCTTCTTGGCCCGATCCTGCTTCGCATTGGTCAGCGTGAGCGATTCAAGATCGTCCTTGGCGCATCCTCCCGCGAGAGCCGCGACGGCCAGGACCAGAACGAGCGCATTTCTTAATTTCTTCATAGATTCCTTTCCTTTCTGGAAATTGCTTTTTTTTCCCGGACTCCTAAGCGTCCGGCGATCAAACGTTCCTTCAACTGAAACAGCTTCTGGCTGACACCGACGCGGTAGATATGCGGGTAATAAAACCGTTTGTGTTCTTCCGGCAAAAGCGCCAGCCGCTCCTGCGCATAACGGCGGGCCTCGGCAGCGGCCGGCTTGGGCCTGACCCGTTTGCCTTTGCGGATCAAAGGCTGCAGGAGCCGCTCATGCCGCAGTCCTCTTACGGGCGTGTTCGCCAGCTGGTAAAAAGGATGCAGGATCTGAGGAACTTCCTTTTCCCCCTCGAGCAGAATCGCGTCGAGAAGAAAACTGCCTTCCTCCGAATAAAACCGCCGGACCTGCTTCAAGCCGGGTTCATTCATCTTCGTCAAGCTGTCGGAAATCTTGATTTCGGGTTTGTCCCGGATCCGGGCCAGCTTGTAAACCATGTCCAGCGCCGGTTCATCATAAGACGTCGCGAGCTTCGTGCCCACACCGAACCCGTCGATCTTGGCGTCCTGATTCAAAAGACTTTCGATAATATACTCGTCGAGCTGCCCTGACGCAAAGATTTGAACTTTGGGGAAACCCGCGTTGTCCAGCTGCGCGCGCACGCGCTTGCTGAGATAGGCCAGGTCTCCGCTGTCGATCCTCACGCCCTTGATCTCGATGCCTTCGCGCCGCAGCACTTCCAACGCCTCCAACAAATGCGGCAGGCCGCTTTTCAGCGTGTTGTAAGTGTCGATCAAAACGACAGCCTGATCGCGGTACAGCCGGCCGAAATCAAGGAACGATTGTTTTTCGTCGCCGACAGCCTGGATCCAGCTGTGCGCCTGCGTGCCGGAGACAGGCAGGCCGTAAGTCTTGGCCGCCAGGACATTAGACGTCGCGTGCACGCCGCCGACGTAGGCCGCGCGGGAAGCCTGGAATCCAGCCGGCCCCTGCGCGCGCCGCAGCCCGAAGTCGATGACGGTCCTGCCCCGCGCCGCGCGCACGATGCGCGAAGCCTTGGTCGCAACCAGCGAAGAAAAATGAACGAGGTTGATGAGCACGGTTTCCGCGAGCTGGCTTTCGAGCAGCGGTCCATGCACGCGCATGAGCGGTTCATGCGGAAAGACCACCTCGCCTTCCCGCACCGCCTCCACATCCAGGCGAAGGCGCATCCCTTTCAGATAGCTCAGGAACTCTTTTTTAAATCCCTGCGCCCGGAGGTATTCCAAATCCCCGGGATGGAACCGGAAATCCGAAAAATAATCCGCAGCCTCTTCGATCCCCGAGGCGATCACGAAGCCTCCCTCGAAAGGATTGTTGCGGAAGTGGAGGTCAAAGACCGCGGGCTGGAGATGGCGGCGGGTGAAGAAGTAGCCCTGGGCCATGGTGAACTGGTAGAGATCCGTGTAGAGGGGCGAATGAGGAATCAAAACCGGGCTATCTTGACGCGTCATGACTCGTTTTTTCATTTTAGTATTTCAAAACCGGAACCGATGATTGAGGGGACCTTGTATTCCCGATTCCGGGTGTTAGGATTTATTTTGGAACAGGGATCCTTTTCCCGGCTCCCCCTTGAGTCTATGAAAAAAAACCGGGTTTTCAAGCACGCAAAAATAGGATTCGCAATTTTGGCGCTCACCGCGCTGAGCCTGTGTTTCATTCCCAGAGCGTTCACGCAGGCGCCCTGGTCTTCCCAAGGCAGCGCCCGCGGGCCCGTGAAAGCCTGGAAAGAGGCTCAGGCTTCATCCCAGTCCCGGACCGCCGCGCAGGCAAGCGAAGACGGCTCTCTGAATTTCCGCAGCGAGAACCGGTGGCAATCCGGCGATTTGGCGGTAGAATCCGGCAGCTTCGCTCAAAAGCAGTAACTCCTCACCTCTCCTCTTGAGCCTTCCTGAGAACTACTTCGGCAGGTAATTTTCGATAAAGGCGATCAGGTTTTCGCCGCTGGTGGGCTTGGTCAGGATCGGCCGGCCGTTCAGCTTGGCCGCGCTGTCCAGAGTCTCCTGGTAAACGCCCGAGAAAAACAGGATGGGGATGTCCTTCAACTGGGGATCCTCGGAAATCTGACGGGCGACGTCATACCCCGAAATGTCCGGCATCGAGATGTCCAGAAGGATGATGTCCGGCATGAACTTTTTGGCCGCGGGATAGCCTTCTTTGCCGCGATTGACGACTTGGACTTCATAATTGCCGGCATCCTCGAGAAAGATCTTGGTGATGCTGGTGTAATCCATTTCGTCGTCGACCATCAGTATTTTCTTAGACATAGCCCTCCCGGGGGGTCATCGAAGCATCGGAAAAAACAGGCCTCGCCTTGAGCCCCTAAAAGTCTGCCCTAAAGTCCCGTTTTTGCAAAGTGATTTATCGGACCATTGCCGTGCCCGATATGGGGGGAAGAGCTCAGGGCCCGGGTCACATAGGCCTTGGCTTCCTTGACGGCCTTGTCCAGGGCCCGGCCGCGGGCCAGCAGCGCGGCAATGGCGGCGGAATAAGTACAGCCTGTGCCGTGGGAATGGGCGCTTTTGATGCGCGGGGCCCGGAAATAATGATCTTCCCCCTGCCAGTAGAGGTAATCCACGGCCTCCCCTTTGAGATGCCCGCCCTTGATCAGCACGGCCCGCGGGCCATAGCCGCTGATTTTCCGGGCCATGTCACGAAAGGATCCGGAACCTTTGCACGCCATGCCCGAAATCCGAACCGCTTCGGGCACGTTGGGCGTGACCAGGTAGGCATGAGGCAAAAGGTGTTTGATAAATGTGCGGCAGGCCGGCGGGTCCATAAGCCAGGTGCCGTTCTTGCTGACCATCACGGGATCCACCACCAGCGGAAATAAAAACCGCGCAGCCATCTGGCCCACGGCCGCGATCACAGCCGAAGAGCCTAGGGCGCCCGTCTTGGCCGCAAGCGGCGTGATGTCGTCCAGCACGGCCTGCACCTGCTCCTTTACTTTCTGGGGAGAAAGCACGTGGACTTTGCGTACGCCCAGCGTATTCTGGATCGTGAGAAGGCTGACGGCCGCCATGCCATAGGCGCCGAACTGATGAAAGGTTTTCAGGTCCGCCTGAATGCCCGCGCCGCCCGAAGGATCGGAACCCGCGATGGTCAGCACCGGCGGGCAGGAAGACGAAAACGATTTTGATCGGCTCTTTTTCATAACGCGCATGATTTTAACCCGAAACAAAAAACACTTCCAGGCCGTCGTCAGGCGGGTTATGATGACTCCCATGAATTTCCAACCCGGCTTGGCATCATGACTTGGCGCGAGCGCTTCCCCTTCCGGCTCGATTCCTTCCAGGAACAGGCCCTTGATGCGATCGAAAAAGACTGTTCCGTCCTGGTTTCCGCACCCACCGGCTCAGGCAAGACCGTGATCGCCGAAGGCGTGCTTGAACGGGCCCGCTCCCAGGGCGTGGGCGTCATCTACACGGCCCCGATCAAGGCGCTCAGCAACCAGAAATATCGCGACTTCAAGGAACTCTATGGCGACGGCGTGGGCATCGTGACCGGCGACGTATCGCTCAATCCCGACGCGCCCATCGTCATCATGACCACCGAAATCTACCGCAATTCCCTTTTCGAAAATTCCCGGCGCATCGCGGCGACGGGCTGGGTCATCTTCGACGAAATCCATTACCTGAATGACCCCGAGCGCGGCACGGTCTGGGAAGAGGCCATTCTATTCACGCCGCCGCACATCCGGATGCTCGCGCTAAGCGCCACCGTGCCGAATATCGACGAGCTCGCGGCCTGGATCCAGCAGGTCCATGCCGCGCCCATCACCGTCATCAAAGAAGACCGGCGCGTGGTGCCGCTCGGCTTCAGCTTTCAATGCCAGGGCAAGATTTTCCGGGACAAACACGCGCTCCTGCGCGAAGGCTATCTGAACCGCCATGACTGGCGCGGGCATGGAGGCGGGGGCCGGGGCCGGCATCGCGGCCATTATCACCCACGCGGCCCTTTCCTTCGCGCCAAACCTAACCGCCTCGAGCCGCTTCTGGCCGGGCTCAAGAGCCAAAATCTGATGCCCTGCATTTATTTTGTCTTCGGCCGCAAGCGGGCCGAATTCCTGGCCTCCGAAGCCATGGAATTCGATTTCCTGACGCCCGCGGAAAAAGACAAGATCCTGCGCCTCTACGACACGCTGCTCGAACGGTTCCAGCTGACCGAGGAAAAATCAGCCCAGGACATGCGCCCTCTCCTGGAGCGCGGGATCGGTTTTCATCACGCGGGCATGCTGCCCAGCCTGAAAGAAGTGGTTGAGCAGCTTTTCACGAGCCGGATCCTCAAGCTGATCTTCACGACTGAGACGTTCGCGCTTGGCATCAACATGCCCGCGCGCACCGTCGTTTTCGACGAGCTGCAGAAGTTCTACGGCAACGGCTTCCGCAACCTCACGACACGGGATTTTTACCAGATGGCCGGCCGGGCCGGACGCCGCGGCATGGACGACGAAGGCTTTGTCTTCATGCGCATCCACCCCAACGACATTACGTACCACGAGGTCATGCGCGTCATCTACGGCACGCCTGAGCCCATCCTGAGCCAGTTCAACGCGGCTTATGCCACGCTCCTCAACCTGTACCGGGAACGCGGCCGAGAGCTCTTCGAAATTTACCCCCGCTCGCTTCACCACTTCCAGTCGTCCAAAAAGAGGCGGAACGAGGCGCTTTATCTTTTGGAAAGAAAAATGTCGCTTCTCAAGGACTTGGGCCATTGGGATGATTCCGGCCTGACGCCCAAGGGAGAATTCGCGGCATCGCTGTTCGGATACGAACTCCTGCTTTCCGAGATGCACGCCGACGGCGTGCTGGAGGGCATGAGTCCAATCCAACTGTGCCTGCTGCTCTCAGCCATGGTGTTCGAGCCGCGCAAGGACGACCACGCACCTCGCCATGCCCCGGCCATCGTCAAGCTGGAGCACACGGCCGCGCATTATTCCAAGCTCATCTACCGCAAGGAATTCAAATTCCGGGTCTTTCCGTATACCCGCCCGCCGCATTTCCATGTGGCGCGGGCCATCGAGGCCTGGGCTCAGGGGTCGGAGTTCGACCCTCTTTTCCGCCTGACGACCGTGGACGAAGGAGAACTGATCCGGAATTTCAGGATGGTGATCCAGCTGCTGCGGGAATTGGAGCATGCGCCGCATGCATCCGAGGGGTTGAAGCAGGCCACGCGCAAGGCCTGCGGCATGATCAACCGGGACATCGTGGACGCGGAGAAACAACTGCGGGCCTAAAAAAAAGGGACAGGTCCGAAGACCTGTCCCCGACTCTTTTGACTTGTCCGTTCCCTTTAGAAGTAGGAGTAAAACCAGCCTTTGGCCGAGGCCAGCGTCTTTTCCAAAACATTCTTCGGGGCCGTGAGCTTTTCGTAATTCACCTGCTGGGCCGAAAGCCAGCGGTACATGCCGAGAGCCGGTGTGAGCGACGGATCGACCAGCACCTCGTTCGCGGCCTCCAGCTTGCGGCTGACGCCCATGCGCGCTTCCCGCTGGAATTTGTGGGTCACGAACTCCATGAAGCCGTTGAAGGCCGTGCCGCCGCCCGTGAACACGTAATGCGGGTACATCATCTTTTCTTCCTGCGCCAGCGCGTCCACTTCTGCAAAAATCGCGCCGAGCCATTCCTGTGACGCGGCCGTGAACTTGTCCTGGAAATCCTGGCGGCGGATCTGCTGGTTGGTCTTGCCGTTGCGTTGGACGAGCGGGATCAGTTCGTCGCCGAAATCCGCCTCCGGTTCCAGCGTGGCAAACCTTTCCTTGAGTTTCTGCGCGTCGTGAAGCTCGATTTCCCATTCGCGCGCGATCTTGTCGGTGAGCGTGCGGCCGGCCTTCTCGACGTTTTTCGTGCGCGTGAGGCGGCCGTTCTTCCAAAGCACCAACTCCGTCATCGTATCCGCGATGTCGATGAGCACGACACCTTCCTCTTTTTCCTGTTCCGTCAGTACGGCCTCGGAAACCGTGAGCATGCGCGGAAAAAACCCCTTCACCGTAATGTCCGCGGTCTCGAAGGCGCGCGACACGTTCTTGAACTCCTGGAAATCCATGGTGAAAATCTTCAGCCCGACGCCCAGACGGTTCGCCTCGAGTCCGAGCGGGTTGTGGATGTCGGCCATGTCGTTGACTAGGAAGCTTTCGGGAAACACCTGCAGCACGAATTCTGTCAGCGGCAGCGTGGCCACGCTGCGCGTCTGCTCAACGATGGATTTCACCTCGTGCGTGGTGATGGAGCGCGGCGTTTCATAATACTGGGAGCTGGCGAAATGGTGCCCGTGGAGCTTGGAATTACCCAGGACCACGTAGGCTGTGACTTCCCGGTTGCCCCGCTGCGGCAGGAGCTGGTTGACGAAGATGTCCAGCGTACTGACGGCCGCTTCCATGTTCACGACAAAACCGTTTTCGAAACCTTCCGGCTGAAAAATCTCCTGGTACGAAAGGATGCGGGGGCCGTCTTTCAGGATCTGGCCCGCGAAAGCAGAAACCTTGTGCGTTCCCACGTAAAAAACGATTTCGACGTTTCCGATGCCCTTGATTTCCATAGTTTATTTTTTCCTTTTTACGATCACGTTGTCGAATTGCAGGTCAATATACTCGATATTCTGGCGTTCGTCACCTTCAAGCAGGTACATCATCTTTTCAAGCGTTACCAGGCGCGTCGCCGGATGACGGCCGAGGCGGATGTCCGGGCCGGGCCCGAGTGTGATCGTGACATTGCCCTGCGCGTCGAGGCTGAGCCGCGTGAGAGTTTCGCGCTTCGAGACCGGGTGGTCCCAAAAGGCAGCGAGAAAATTCGCGGCTTCGATATAACCTTTGCTTTTGACCTGCAGGCCGATGCGCGGCTGCTTGATGTCGAGCCCGTAGGCTTCGATGAGCGGCAGCGACGCGTTCTTTTCGTCAGCCACGTCGAGGATCATGCCGTCGCTCGAGATGAGTCCGTACTTGCCCGACGGCGAAAAACGGATGAAGGCCAGCTGCGTGCGGCTCTGGATGCCAATTTTCAGGCCCCAGGGAAGTCGCCGCCCCACCTGGGCGCTCTGGATCATGGGATTTTTTTCCAGGTCGCGCGCGACCTGCTTCAAGTCCACCTTGAGGATGTTCTTGCCCATGAGCCGGGATTCCAGGTCCTGCCGGCGTTCCGGCGAAAGCGCGGTCACGGGACTGACTTCGATTTCCCGGATGGACAGATGCGCATCCGCGTAAAGCGCCTGCCGCACGCCGAAGAAGAGCCCCGTAAAAAGCGCCATCACCAGGATCGTGGGAAGCGCCTTTGCCAGAAATCCGGCCGCGGCCTTGAAGACCACGGCGACTCCCGAGAACATGTTTTTTTTGCGTGTCGTTTTCCGTTTTCTTTTCATGACTTTTTCTTTCCGTTGCGCGGCCCGCGCTTTTGAGCCCGCTCGTACGCCCAGCGCACGAGTCTCGAGCAGAGTTCTTCAAAGGAGATGCCCGCCTGGCGCGCGGCTTTGGGCAAAAGGCTCAAGGCCGTGAATCCGGGAATGGCATTGGCCTCGAGCACGTAAGGTTTGCCGTTTTTGTCCACCATGATGTCGATCCTCGAAAAGTCCCGCAATTGGAGGGCGCGGTGCACCGCGAGCCCCACGCGCTGCAGCTTTTTCGCGAGTTTCGCCGGGATCGGCGCCGGCACCAGGTATTCGGTCATGCCCTTGGTGTATTTGGACTTGTAATCGTAAAAATCGCTCTTGGGGCGCAATTCGATGACGGGGAGCGCCTTGCCGCCGAAGATGCCGACCGTAAATTCGCGTCCTTGAATCCTTTTTTCGGCAAGAAGCTGCTTATACTTGCGTACGGCTTTCGCTATTTTGGGGATTTCTTTAGAAAAATCTTCGACTTTGAGGATCCCGATGCTGGATCCATCCCGCGGCGGCTTGAGGAAAAAGGGCGTTGGGAAACTTCCGAGCTTGGTTTTCCAGTCACGGTCCGTTACCACGCAGTAGTCCGGCGTGGGAATGCCTTTTTTCTGAAAAATCCTTTTGGAGAGAATTTTATCGTAGGAAAGCCGGCAGCCGAGAGGATCGGAGCCGGTATAGGAAAGCCCGTGGCGATCCATCCAGGTTTGAAGGGTGCCATCTTCCCCGCCCTCGCCGTGCAAGGCGATGAAAGCGACGTCCATGGGAGTCGCGAGGATCTTTTTCCTGTCCGTGCGGCCCGGATCCAGCCTTTTGACGCGGAAACCCGCGTTGACGAGAGCCTGGCAGACCGCGCGGCCCGAACGAAGGGAAATCTTCCGTTCGGGGGAATTTCCCCCGAGAAACACGCCCACCTTAGGGCTTGGCAATGATGCGGACCTCGGGTTCGAGCCAGATGCCTTTGGCATGAAAGACCTTTTCTTGGACAAGTGCGATGAGCTGGACAAGTTCGGAGCATTTCCCCTGTCCGACGTTGACAAAATAATTACCGTGTTTTTCCGAAACCATGATGCCGCCGATGCGCGTGCCTTTGAGGCCTAGTTCCTGAATGAGAGCGCCGGCCGCAGGAGCGGGAGCCGGAGGGTTCTTGAAGATGGAGCCCGAGCTCGGGTAGCGCATGTCCTGCTTCGTATTGCGGTATTGGAAGCAGGCGCGGATTTCCTGGTCGATGGTTTCTTTGGGGCGGTGCCAGAGCCGCAGCCGGGCGTCGGTCACGATGCCTTCCGGCAGGCTCGAATGGCGGTACGTGAACTTCACGTCCCCCTTGGCGAAGACTTTCTTCTCGCCTTCGTAAGTCATGAGCGTCACTTCTTCGATGAGGTCGCCGATCTCATTCTTTTGCCCGGCATGGCGGCTGAAGCCCGCATTCATGATGACCGCGCCGCCGATCGTCCCGGGAATGTTGGCCAGGAATTCCATGCCGCCGAGACCCTTGTCGCGGCAGGCCAGCACGAAGCGGTAGAGAAAAACGCCGCCCGAGGCCTTGACCGTGGATTTTTCGAGATCGAAGACCATGCGCTCTTTCTGGAATTGAAGGAGCGTGATGACCAGGCCTGGATAACCCGTGTCGGGAAAGACCATGTTCGAGCCTTTACCGAGAACCATGAAGGGGACTTTTTCCTGGCGGGCGTATTCTAAAACCGCGGCGAGTTCCTGCTCGTTGGCCGGCTCGGCAAAAAGCTCTGCCGGGCCGCCGACCTGCATGGTGGTGTACTGGGAAAGAAGGACGTTACGCCGTAGCGAAATTTTTGAGCCGGCACGCAAATTCATCCGCAACCTCTCCGATATTTCCCGCGCCAACAAACGCAACCACGCCCTGGAGATTGGCCAGGGTCTGGAGATGGGCAATGATCCGCTCGCGCGGAACGATCTGCGCCTCGGGATGGCCCAATCCGAGAAGTTGTTCCTGGATCAGGCGCGCGTGGACATTTCCCGGGTTCTGTTCCCCTGCCGAGTAAATGTCGGTCAAGATGACCTGGTCCGCTTCCGCCAGCGCAAGCGCGAAATCCTTGAAGAAATACGCGGTGCGCGTGTACCGGTGCGGCTGAAACACGATCGTGACTTTTTTCCCCATCGCGCGGAGCGCCCGGATCGACGCCCGGACTTCCGTGGGATGATGCGCGTAATCGTCGATCACCATGACCTGGTGGTATTCGCCTTTGGATTCCAGCCTGCGCTTGGCCCCTCGGAAACCGCTGAGGGCGCGGCAAATCTCTTCAAGATCATAGCCCATCTGGCTCAAAAGGGCCAGCGTGCAAAGTGCGTTCGCGATGTTGTGCCGTCCCGGGATGCCCAGCTTCACGCGGGCCACGAAAAACCCGGCTTCCAGCAGGTCGAACTCCGACCCAAAGTTGTTCATGATGATACTGTCCGCGGAAAAATCAAAAGACGGCGAAAAGCCGACGCTCACCGAAGGCTTGCCACTGTTCTTGACGATCTCGGCCAGGAGCGCGTCTTCGGCCGAGTATACGATCAGACCGGGATTCTTGACGTTGCCGGCAAAGCGCTCGAACGAACCCTTGAGGTCCGCGAGGTCTTTGTAATTTTCGATGTGGTCCTGCTCCAGGTTCGTGAGCACGGCATAGCTGAGCGCGTAAAATTCATGGCTGCGGTCGCTCTCGTCGATCTCCGCGACCCAGAGGTCGTCGCGGCCGAGAATCGCGTTCGTTCCCCAGTTGAGCACGTCCCCGCCCACGAGGCACGTGGGCTTCTGGCCGAGTTCGGAAAGCACGAAAGACGTCATGGAAGTCGTGGTGGTCTTGCCGTGAGTCCCGGCAATGCCGACCGAGGTCGGCGCGAAATTAAGGAGCGTGGCCAGGATTTCCGCGCGGTGATGGACCTTGATGCCCAGGCGTTTGGCCGTGATCATCTCGGGATCGCTGGCGGAAATGGCGCTGGAATAGATGACAAGGTCCGCATCCGCGATAGAGCTTTTCGATTTGTCGGTCCAGACCTGGATGCCGTGCTCGCGGAGGGAATGAGTCGTGGCGCTTTCCTTGGAATCAAAGCCCGCAACTTCGTAGCCCTGGCGTTTCAAGATGCGGGCAAGGCCGCTCATGCCGACCCCGCCGATCCCGATCAAGTAGATGCGTTTGGCATTCCCGATGAGGTTAGTACTGATGACGCTCACTCGGCTCTCCTTTTATGAATAAATACATCTAATGCAAAATGGGTTGTTTTTTCCGGGGCCTCGGGACAAGCAAGCTTTCCCATGGCCTCCGACATCCGGCGCCTTCCGTCCTCGTCCGCGACAAGCTCCCGCAAAACCGCGGCGAGCGATTCGGGCGTCAGGCTCGATTCGAGCTCGACACGCACCGCGCCGCGTTTTTCAAAGTAGCGCGCGTTGTCGGCCTGATGGCCGCCCGCATGGGGGTACGGGATCACCACGGCGGGAACGCGGAACATGGCCAGCTCGAACAAGGTGTTCGCGCCGGCCCGCGTCAGCGCCAGATCCGCCTCGGGGTAAAGGCTCTCCATTTTTTCAAAGAAGGGAAAAACTTTGGCTTCGAGGCCCTGTTTTCGGTACGTTTCGGTCACCGAAACCAAATCTTTTTCACCGGTGATATGAGTAACGGCTATTTTGTTTTTTTCTTCAGAATTCAGCAGCGAAAAAGCGTCTAAAATCGTGCGATTCAAGAAGCTCGCGCCCTGCGATCCGCCCACGATGAGGAGCTTCACGCGTCCGTTGGCGGGAGCGGTCCGCGGCGATGATAAAGATTGATAGAAACGGCTTCTTAAAGGCAGTCCCGTCACTTCACGGCGCCGGAGTTTCGCATTTTCGAGCGTCTCAGGAAAGCTTACCGCAGCGCCGTCCGCATGGCCAGCCAGCCACTGGGTGGCTTTTCCCGGAACTGCGTTCTGCTCGTGGATCACCGTCGGGATTTTCTTCCAGGCGCTGAGCAGCATCCCGGGAAATGAAACGTAGCTGCCGAATCCGACGCTTAAATCAGGTTTGAGGCGGGTAAGATGGCGGTAAGAAGCACCGAAAGCCCGGGCCAATTTTAACAAAAAGCCGGCGCTTCTCAAAGA